>NZ_JBTJEQ010000037.1:0-50979 GCF_054456675.1 Jatrophihabitans sp. YIM 134969 | reverse complement strand
GGCTCCGGCGCGGGTCGCCCACGACGCGTCCGGCGCCGCGACGGCGTCGGCCGCAACCCCCACGGCGGCGTCGGCCGCGGCGGCGGTCAACCACCGACCGGGCAGCTCGGCGACGCCGCGGACAGCAGCCACGCGGACGGGATCCTGTTCGTTCGGCAGGCGGGTGAGCCGGGTCAGCACGACCTCGACGACGGCGGGGTCGCGTGACCCGCGAGCGGCGGTCAGGAGCAGCGCGTAGCCGAGCGCCCGCCGCTCGGCCGTCGGCTCGCGGGTGACGGCGGCGAGCAGGGGTTCGGCTTCGGCGAACGGCAACCGGGCGACGTAGGCGAGGCGCTGGTCAGGGTGGTCGGCGACGTCGTGCCGTGCCAGGGCGGCGCGGGCCAGGAGGTGCCGCTCGGGCCACGGCAGGAGGTCCAGCACCGCCAGGTCGACCGCGCCGGTCGCCTCGCCGCGGGCGATCCGGTGGACGCCCACGCGGCGGTGCGGTGGGAGGTGCCGCAGGACGTTCCCCTGCGCGTGGCGGGCGGTGGCGGCGAGCAGCCGTCCGAGCAGGTCGTCCGGGAGGGCGGCGAGCGCGTCGACCAGCGCCCGCCCGAGACGTACGCCGGCGCCGGGGCGCAGCAGGAGGGCGGCCGTGCGCTCCGGGTCGTGACGGGCCAGGACGGCGAGGCGACCGGTGACGTGCGGCGGGAGGGCCACGCCCGGCGGGCAGCGTTCCAGGACGGTGAGGACCCGGTCCGGGGCGTGCGGTGTGCACGCGGCGAGGCCCGCTCCAAGCCGGCGGAGCTCGTCCGACCACAGCGCCCGAGGCGTCGCCGCCAGCGTCCGTTCGAGGTGGTCGAGCACGACACCGGGGTGGCGGTGGCCGAGGGCCGCCCACGAGGTCACGGCCCAGTCGAGACCGGCCAGGTGCGCCGCGACCACCTCGGGTGAGCAGGCCGGCAGGACGCCGGCCGCGGCGGGGTCGCCGAGGGCGGCGCGAACGGCGGGGAGCAGGGCGTCGGCCACCTCCGGCGTGCTGTCGCGTCGCACCGTCCGGATCATCGCCTGCCGACCGGCCCGGGACAGGCCGGGCAGCAGGGCCTCGAGCTCGCCCGCCGTGAGGCCCAGCCGGATCCCCACCACGAGCGCGTGGACCCGTTCGTCGGGTCCGCCCACACCGAGCGAGGCCCGCACGTGGTCGAGGTCGCGGACCACCCCGGCCATCAGCAGCGCACACCGCCGCTCGTACGCCCCACGAGTCAGCAGGCCGAGCAGCAACGTCTGCCACGACGGGCCGCCGATCTCACGGCGGGCGACCTCGACCAGCCGTCGTTGACGCTCGGGGAAGGGCAGCGGCGCGATCTGGCGCAGGAGGGCGTCGGCGTCCACGCGGGCCCACCCTGCCACCACCGTCGAACGACCACCGCCCGAACCGGCGGGTGCGATCTGTCCGGTTTGGGACGCGAGTCCGAACGCGTTCGGTCGAGACCCTGGTCTCGACGCGTGTCGAGGCTTAAGTTCCCGCCGTGGACAAACCCCCAGGCGCAGTGGAGCGCCCCTCCCGACGCAGGGCTCTCGCCCTCGTCCCCCTTCTCGTCGCAGGATCGGTCGCGGTCATCGCCGTGACGGCGCCGGCCGCCCAGGCGGCGCCCGCGCCGCCCGACCTCGGTCCGAACGTCCACGTCATCGACCCGTCGATGCCGCAGGCCGACATCCAGGCCGAGGTGGACGCCGTCTACACGGCGCAGGCCACCAACCAGTTCGGGGAACGCCGCGACGCGATCCTGTTCCTGCCCGGCACGTACGGCTCGACGGCGGACCCGCTGAACTTCCAGGTGGGCTACTACACCGAGGTCGCGGGGCTCGGCCAGAACCCGGACGACGTCGTGATCAACGGGTCGATCAACGTCTACAACCAGTGCGGCGACACCGGCTGCATCGCCCTGAACAACTTCTGGCGCTCGATGTCGAACCTGACGATCAACGTCACGGACGACCCGAACGACCCGCAGCACAGCGGGTGCTACAGCGGCGAGTTCTGGGCGGTGTCGCAGGCTTCGCCGATGCGTCGGGTCAACATCGTCCCGAACGGCAAGAACGTGACGCTGATGGACTACTGCACCCAACCGTCGTACGCGAGCGGCGGCTTCATCGCCGACTCCCGCATCCCGTCCACGGTGGTCAACGGGTCCCAGCAGCAGTTCCTCACCCGCAACAGCACGATCGGTGGCTGGAGCAACGGGGTGTGGAACGCGGTGTTCTCCGGGGTGTACGGCGCGCCCGCCGAGGGCTTCCCCACCGCCGACTCGAACTACTACACGACGCTCACCGCGTCGCCCGCCACCAAGGAGAAGCCGTACCTGTTCGTCGACGGCTCGGGCACCTGGCAGGTCTTCGTGCCCGTCGCGACGACCGGGACCACGGGCTCGACGTGGTCGTCGGCCAGTCAGACGCGCGGCCGGGCGATCCCGCTGTCGAACTTCTACATCACCAAGCCCGGCGACACCGCCGCGACCATCAACACGAAGCTCGCCAACGGCAAGAACCTCCTGGTGACGCCGGGTGTCTACGACGTGGACACGACGATCGCGGTCAAGCGCGCGGGCACGGTGGTGCTCGGCCTGGGCATGGCGACACTCACGTCGGACACGTCGGCGCCGACCCTGCGCGTCGGTGACGTCGCGGGTGTCGACATCGCGGGCCTCGTGTTCGACGCCGGCACCTCGTACTCCAGCGCGCTGCTGCAGGTCGGGACAGCGGCGCACAGGTCCGTCGCCTCGCGCGAGCTCGGCCCGACCGCCCTGCACGACGTGTTCTTCCGCATCGGCGGACCGCACGTGGGTCAGGCCGCGGTGAGCCTTCTCGTCAACAGCGACAAGGTGATCCTGGACGACATCTGGGCGTGGCGGGCCGACCACGGCGACGGCGTGGGGTGGACCACCAACATCGCCCCGACCGGCGTGGTCGTGAACGGCGACGACGTCACGGCGACGGGCCTGTTCGTCGAGCACTACCAGGGCTACGAGACGGTCTGGAACGGCGAGCGCGGCACGGTCGTGTTCTTCCAGAACGAGATGCCGTACGACGTGCCGAGCCCGACCGCCTGGACCTCCGACGGCCGGAACGTGGGCTACGCGGCGTTCAAGGTCGGCACCAACGTGCGGCAGTTCTCCGGGTACGGCATGGGGTCGTACAGCTTCTTCAACCAGGGGAAGGACATCAACGCCTCCCGGGCGTTCGCGACCCCGACCCGACCCAACGTGCGGTTCCACCACCTGCTGACGATCTTCCTCGACCCGGTCAACGGCAGCGGCAGCATCCGCCACGTCATCAACAACACCGGCGGCGCGTCGTCGGCGGCCAACCCCGGCACGCCGGTGACGGTCCTCGACTACCCGACGCCCGCCACCCCGGCGGCAGCGACCGGCTGACGGGGAGCGGTTCGGCCCGACGGCCGTGGTGACCGGGTCGGACCGGTCGCCACGGCCGTCGTCGTCTGCGGCGACGTGCCAGCACGGACCCGCACGCGGTGGGATGATCTGCCGGTCATGACGGCCGCGCCCCCGCCTTCCGCGATGCCCCTGGTCGGCGGGCTGGTGCTGCTCGTCGGCACGGGTTTCGTCGACGCGTACACCTTCCTCGCGCACGGCCACGTGTTCGCCGAGGCCATGACCGGCAACCTCGTCCTCACCGGCGTCGGCGTCGTCGACCCCACGGTGGTCCCGTTCTGGCGGCCGCTCGCGACGTTCGGTGCCTTCGTGGCCGGGGTGACGGTCGAGTGGCTGGCGCGCCGGCGGTTGCCCGGCCGAGTCCCCCAGGTCGCGACGCTCGCGGTGCTCGTCGTCGTGCTCGGGGTCGCAGGAGCCCTGCCCTCCTCGGTTCCCGACGTCGCGGTCTCGTGCGCGATCGCCCTCGCCGCCGGGATGCAGATCGCCGCCTTCGACCACATCGGGTCGGCGAAGTTCACCTCGACGGTCATGACGAGCAACTCCCGGACGACCGTCGCCTCGGTGCTGACCGCGGTGTCGTCCCGAGCCCGCGCCGACGCCCTGCTCGCCGCTCGCCTGGTCGGGGCGCTGCTCGCGTTCGTGGTGGGCGTGGTCGTCGGCGCCGTGGTCACGCAGGCGTGGGCCGGCCGCGCGGGCTGGGTCGCCGCGGCGCTGTTCGTCGTCGCGGGCGCCCTCTACCTCGCCGCCGACCCCGCGCCGCGCAAGCCGCTCGCGCCGGTCCGGTAAGCTCTCCGAGGCCGTTCGGCGGGACACCGCCCGCGGCCGAGCACGGTCCCCCGTAGCTCAATTGGCAGAGCATTCGACTGTTAATCGAAGGGTTACTGGTTCGAGTCCAGTCGGGGGAGCTTTCTCTTCGGCGCTCCGCCGCGGGCGCTGCTGCGACCCACGGCCGCCCCGTTCCGGATCGGTCGCGGCGGGCGTCCTACCGTGGCTTCGTGGATCTCGAACTGAGCGGCCGGGTCGTGCTCGTCGTCGGAGGCAACGGCCTGATCGGCTCGGCCGTCGTCGCGCGGCTGGAGGACGAGGGCGCGACGGTCGTCGTGGGTTCACGCAGTGCGCCGCGAGGGATCACGCTCGACGCGACCGACGATGCCTCCGTCGAGAGCGCCGTCGCCACCGTGCTCGCCGAACACGGTCGACTCGACGGCCTGGTGGTCACCGCCGCACCCAGCGCGCGGACCCTCGATCCGACCCGTCAGGCCGATCCCGCCCAGGTGATCGGCGCCGTCGACGTCAAGGCCATGGCGTTCCTGCGCATGGCCAACGCGGTGCTGCCCACCATGGTCGAGGCCGGCTTCGGGCGCATCGTCGGTGTCAGCGGACAGAACGCGTTCCTCACGGGCAACGTCACCGGTTCGGTGCGCAACGCCGCCCTCATCATCGCCGCGAAGAACCTCGCCGACTCCGTGGCCGGTTCGGGCGTCACCGTCAACACGGTGAGCCCGGGCACCGTGACCCCCACGCCGGCGAGCGAGGTCCGCCCCGGCGCGGGCGGCGAGTCGAGTCCGGAGCAGATCGCCGACCTCATCGTCTTCCTGGTCTCGCCCCGCACCGCGACCGTCTCCGGTGAGTCCATCGCGACCGGTCACCGCGTGCGCGGGGTCGTCAGCTTCTGACCGGTCCACGAAGGACGCGCTGAGCCACACGCGGTGCGCACAGCTGGCGGGACTGGTGTCAGCACCGTGCGCAGCCGGACGCCCGGGACGGGGTCGACGTCGTCGGGCGGCACCGTCCGGAGGCCACCATGTCACTGACCGGTGCGGGGTTCCTCGCGGTCACCGTCGCGCTCGCCGTGATCACTCTGGCGGCGTGCGTGCCGTGGGAGCAGCGGGCGCGTTGGCGGGTACTCGGCCTGGGCGTGGCCGGTGCGACCGTGACCACGGTCGCCGCCGCACTCGTCGTGAGCCGTACCGGCCTCGCCGACTGGGGACTGCCCTGGACGTTCGACATCTGGTTCGGGCTGGTCGTGCTGGGCGTCACCCTGGGCATCGCGGCGTGGCGTTGGGTCCGCCTGCGGCGGCTGGTGCCGGTCGCGGCCGTCGCGGCGACCGCGCTGCTCGCGGGCACGCTCGTCAACGCGCACTACGGCTACTACCCGACGTTGTCGACGGTGTTCGCCGCGCCGACGCACCAGGTCACCGCCGCGTGGGTGACCCACGAGCAACGTGTCCACGCCCACGTGCGCGAGGGCGTCGTCGAACCGGTCGACATCCCCGGGACCGTCTCGCACTTCCACGCCCGGACCGCCTGGGTCTGGTTGCCGCCGGCATACGTCGACGGCGCGCAGGCCGACCTGCCGGTGCTCGAGCTGCTGCCCGGCTCGCCGAGCACACCCACGACGTGGGTCCAGAGCGGCGGGGCGAACGCCACCGCCGACGCCTACGCGGCGCGCCACTCCGGGCTCGCTCCGCTGGTCGTCATGCCGGACTCGAACGGGTCCCTCACCGCTGACAGCGAGTGCGTCGACGGGCCGGACGGGCGGGTCGAGACGTACCTGACCGTGGACGTCCCGGCCTTCATGCACCGCGTGTTCGACAGCCAGACCGGCCCTCGCTCGATGGCGGTCGCCGGGTTGTCGGAAGGCGGCATGTGCGCGGCCGAGCTGGCGTTGCGTCACCCCACCGAGTACGCGGCGTTCGGCGACTACTCCGGCATCGCCGCGCCCTCGGTGCGTGACGTCGTGGCACCGGAGACCACCACCGCGGCGCTGTTCCACGGGTCGACCGCGGCGTACGAGGCCCACGATCCGGCGAACCTGTTGCGCCACCGGCACTTCCCGATGCTGTCGTCCTGGTACGAGTCGGGCGGTGAGGACGGCCCCGCCATGGCGGCCCTCACCGAACTCTCGGCCCTGAGCCGTGCCGCCGGACTCACGGTCCGCACGCACGTCGTCCCCGGGCAGGCCCACAGCTTCATCGTGTGGCGGGAGGCGCTGCAGTCGTCGTTCCCGTTCCTGACCCAGGCCCTGCGCATGCCGGCGGCCGCGTGAGCGTGCCCGCACGCACGGCCGGCGCCGGCCTCGCCACCGCCCTGGCCGCCGCGACGGCGCTGCTCGCCGGGTGCGCGAGCGGGACCGTGGCAGCACGCACCACGACGGCCCCGGCTCCCACGCCAGGGTCGACGTGGTCACCCACGGACGCGGTCGGTCCCCTGTTCGCCGCGGGGACCTCGCAACCGCACAACTGCACCGCCACGGTCGTGAGGAGCTCCTCCAGGGACATCGCGATGACTGCTGCACACTGCATCAGTGGCACGGCGGCGGGGTTGACCTTCGTGCCGGGTTACGACCGCGGGCACGAGCCGTTCGGGGAGTGGAATGTGGTCGGCGTGCAGGCGCCCGCCGGGTGGCGAGGCGGGGAGAACACCGACGACGACGTCGCGTTCCTCGTGCTCGCACCCCGGCAACGCGACGGTGCGACCGTCCACGTCCAGGACGTCAGCGGGGGCGTCGGCGTCGAGGTCGTACCACCGCTCGGACGCACGGTCACCGTGATCGGGTACCCGGCCGGCATCGACGACGCCCCGCTGCGGTGCACGACCCCGGTGGTCGAGCGGGCCTCGTCGCCGTCCGTCGACTGCAGAGGCTTCGCCTCGGGGACCAGCGGTTCGCCGTGGCTGACCGACTCCGACGGGTGGAGTGCCATCGGCCTCATCGGCGGCCGGCACCAGGGCGGCTGCCTCGTGGACCGGTCCTTCTCCCCCACCTTCGCCTCCGACGTGCTCGACGCCCTCGCGGCGGCGGAGCGCCCCGGCGCGTCCGAGGTGGTCCCGGCCGCGGGCGACGACGGCTGCTGAGCGCCGCGCGGAGAGAGCCGGGTCACGCCCTCACCGCGTGAGGATCCGCCGCCCCGAGGTGTCCAACACCCCATGTCGATCTCGCCACCGTCGGGACCGCATCGGTGGTGCGCCACCGTCGAGGTCACCGGCGACACGACCCAGACCCACGTGGCCACCCTGCTGCGTCAGACCGCCGGCCTGCTGGAGAACCTCGCGCCCGTGCACGTCCACGGCATCGCGATCAGCAGCCACGACGTCGTGAGCCGGCCGTCGGTGACGGCGGCGGTCTACTACTCGCGGCCGGAACCCGAGGCGTAGCAGCGGTCCGTCCGCGCGCGGTCGGGAACCCCACTCGACGACGGCCGGCGGGCCAGGCCCTGTGACGCAGGCCGACAGGTGTCCGAAGTCGACACCGCGATCGCGTCCGTGATGCCCAGTTCGCACCTAGGTTCTGCTGACCGGCGGCGACCACTCGGGTCGGCGCCACGGCTCGCGGATCGGTGTCATGCGCTCTCCCCGTCGGATCACCCCTCTCCTCGCCACGGCCGCGGCGCTCGCGGTCGTCGCCTCCGCCCTGGCCGCCACGCCCGCGGCCGCCGCACCGGCTGCGCCGGGCGCGCTCCCGGCCACGGCGGTGGCCCAGATCGACGCCCTCGCCTCGGCGAAGGCCCACCGCTCGCCGACCGACCGCAAGGTGTCGTCGCAACTGCTCACCGCGGCCACGCAGCGGGCGGGCAAGGCCCCGGCCGCAGGTGTCGGCTCGCTCGCCACCACGGTCACCCTGCAACCCGACGGCCGCACCCACGTGCGCGTGGCGCTCGCCGCCGGCGCCGACCGCAAGGCGGTCGCCGCGCTCGTGACCGCCCGGGGTGGAGAGGTGCGCGGCGTCTGGAGCGACTCGGTCGACGCCGACGTCCCGCTCTCGGCCGTCACCACCCTCGCTGCGTCCACGCTGGTCGCGCGGATCGACCCGGCCGACCGCGCCACGCTCGCCGACGCCGGCCCCGCGGCCCACAACCCGCTGCAGGCCCGCATCGCCCGGACCGCCGCTCCCACCCCCGGCCGGGCCGACGACACCACGGTGTCCGAGGGCGACACCAGCCTCGCGACCGCGCTCGCCCGCAGCCGGTACCACGTGGGCGGCACCGGCATCACGGTCGGCGTGCTGTCCGACGGTGTGTCCTCGCTGCAGCGTTCGATCGAGACCGGGGAACTCCCGGCCGACACGACGGTCCTGCCCGGCCAGCAGGGTCAGGGCGACGAGGGCACGGCCATGCTCGAGATCGTCCACGACGTCGCACCGAAGGCGAAACTGCTGTTCGCGACGGCCTTCGAGAGCGCCGACGGGTTCGCCGCCAACATCCGCGCGCTGCGCGCGGCGGGCGCCGACATCATCGTCGACGACGTCATCTACTACGCCGAGAGCCCGTTCCAGGACGGCCCGCTCGCGCAGGCCGTCAGCGACGTCATCGCCGACGGCGCCGAGTACTTCAGCTCGGCGGGCAACCAGGGCAACCTCGACGACCGCACCTCCGGGACGTGGGAGGGCGACTTCGTCTCCAGCGGCCAGAGCCTGCCGAAGTACGTCGGCAAGGCGCTGGACTTCGCGCCCGGTGCCGTGGTGCAGGCGTCGAACCCCCTGTCGGACTTCGCGGCCGGCACGGTGACCACGCTGTTCTGGGCCGACCCGCTCGGGCGTGCCAAGGACGACTACGACCTCTACGTGCTCGACGCGACCGGTCGGGTCGTCGCGATGTCGAACGACACGCAGGACGGCGACGACGACCCGTTCGAGGCGCTGCAGGTGCCGTACGACTCCGGGCTGCGCCTCGCCGTGGTCAAGTACGCGGGCGCCGACCGGTACCTGCAGGTCACCACCTTCGGTGGCCAGTTCACCAGCGCGAACGGGCTCACCGGGTACGCGACCGCGGGCGCGATCCGCGGTCACGCCGCCGTGCCCGCGGCCTACGCCGTGGCCGCCGCGCCGGCGGCGACGGCCCTGCCGTTCGCCGTCGCCCCGGGGGTGAAGAACCCGACCGGTCCGTTCCCCGGCAGCTACACCCGCACCCAGAAGTCCGAGGCCTTCAGCTCCGACGGTCCGCGTCGGGTCTTCTTCACCCCGGACGGTCGGGCGCTCACGCCCGGCAACACCACGACGACCGGCGGCCAGGTGCGTCAGAAGCCGGACATCACGTCGGCCGACGGCACTTCCAGCTCGATCTTCGGGTTCGACCCGTTCTTCGGGACCTCGGCCGCGGCGCCGCACGCCGCCGCGCTCGCGGCGCTGGTGCTGTCGGGCAACCCCGGCCTCAGCCCGTCCGGTCTGCGGTCGGCGCTGACCTCCAGCGCGATCGACATCGAGGACAAGGGCTGGGACCGCGACACCGGCTACGGCATCCCGACCGGCACCCGCACGCTCGCCACCACCGGTACCACCCCGCAGCCGCTGGTACAGGCGGGCACGCCGACGGTCGCGCCGGCCGGCACGACCCCGCGCTACCTGGAGCCCGGTGAGACCAGCAAGGTGCTGGTCCCGCTGACCAACAACGGTGACGGCGCCGCGGCGAACGTCAACGTCGCGGTGACCTCGACCAACTCGAAGGTCACCCCGGCGCTCGTGCAGGTCGGGTCGATCCCGGCGGGCGCGACGAAGAACGCCGCGGTGACCGTGACGGTGCCGCGGACCCTGCAACCGGGCGACCCGGTGGCGTTCGCCGTCACCGTGCGCTTCACCGGCAGCCTCTCACCGACGACGCACAGTGCAACGGTCGCCGTCGGTCGGCCAGCGACGACGCCCCAGACGTTCGCCTACACGGGACCGGTTGTGCCGATCCCCGACGGCGACCCGACGGGTGTGTCGGTGCCCCTGGTGGTCTCGGGGGTCCGGACGATCTCCGCGATCACGTTCTCCATCGACGGCACCGACTGCTCGACCGACGCCGGTGCGGGCATCCAGCACACGGCGGTCTACGACCTGGTGGCCCGTCTGACCGGCCCGGACGGCCGTTCGGTCTCGCTGTTCAACCGCATGGCGGGCTTCCACGGGCACAACTTCTGCCAGACGGTGCTGGACGACTCGGCTCCGACGTCGATCCAGAACGAGCCGGACTTCGACGCCCCGTTCACCGGCCGGTACCAGCCCGACGAACCGCTGAAGCCGTTCCTCGGCACCAACGGCGACGGCACGTGGACGTTCACCGTCCACGACGACGCCGCGGGTGACACCGGCGTGCTGCACGCCGTGAGCCTGCACCTGTCGGGGTACACCCGCTGACAGCACGCTCACCGCACGTCCGACGCCGCCCGGGTCCACGCCCGGGCGGCGTCGCCGTGTCCGGGGAGGGTCGGAGGGCCGGGAGGGTCGCAGATCCCGGGCGGGCGGCGCCACCCGGGGAGTTGCCGCCGGTGCTCGTGCTCCGACCGCACGCAGCGGGGCAGAGCACGAGCGGCACGGCCGGGGTGCCGTCGGTTCCGCCTTCCGTGCTCTGACCGCACGCAGCGCTGCAGAGCACGAGGAGCGCAGCCGACGTACGGCCGGTCGTACGTGTCGCGGGAACGACGATGCCCGGCCACCACCCCCGTGGGGGCGGTGACCGGGCACCGGTCGTGCGTGACGGTTACGCGGTGACGAGCGTCGCGTTCACGCCGGTGGTCGCCTGACCTGCGGTCAGGTGGACCACCGAGGCACCGTCGCGGGTCGGTGAACCCGTGGCGGTCGCGGCGTACCACTGCGTCGCGTAGCGACCGGTCGGGTCGACGAAGCCGACCTGGTAGTCACCGGGCGCGACCCCGTCGAACTCGTAACTGCCGTTCGTCACCGTGGCGACGGTGGCCGTCTCGGTGCTCGAGCCGACGGCATACAGGTGCACGCCGATGCCGGACACCGGGATCGTGAAGCGGAACGTCCCGAACGAGAGCACCGTCGTGGTGGTCCCGGTGAGGACGGCCGTGGTGGCGGTCGGAGCCTGGTTCAGCACCGTGATCGTCACCGACTGCGTCGGGTTCGGCGACAGACCGTTGTTGGCCGTGACCGTCACCGTGTAGCTGCCCCCGGACGCCGTCGCCGGAGTCCCCGAGATCGTGGCCGTGCCGTCACCGTTGTCCGTGAACGTCAACCCGGACGGCAGCGTGCCCGACGAGGTCAGCGCCGCCGGCGGGTAGGCCCGCGTCGCCACCGTGAAGCTGCCCGCCGTGCCGACCACGAACTGGGCGGTCGACGGGGAGGTGAAGACCGGCGCGGTGCCCACGTAGAGCAGCAGGGTCTGCTGGGTGCGGGGCGAGACACCGTTGCGAGCGGTCACGGTCACCGGGTAGACGCCCGCCTTGGCGGGGGCCGGGCCCGAGATCGTCGCGGTGCCGTTGCCGTTGTCCTCGAACGTCACGCCGGCCGGGAGCGCCCCGGTCAGGGTGAGCTTCGGCGTGGGCGAACCGTGCGTCGTCACCGTGTAGTTCACGGTGCCGCCGACCGGGAAGACCACCGACGGGTTCGAGGTGATCTGCAACGTCGCCACGTCGACCGGGAAGCTGGTCGAGGCCGACTTCCCGTTCAGCGTCACCGTCGCGGTGACGGTGGCGATGCCCGGACCGGCCGCCTTGAGCTTGCCGTTCTGCACGGCCACGACGGCCGGGCGGTTCGAGCTGTAGCTCACGGTCGTGCCCGCGGGCAGCGGCTTGCTCTGGCCCTTGGTCACGTAGCCGTACAGGCTCTGGTCGGTGGTGGACACCGTGAGCTGCGGGTCGATCGTCGTGTTGACGTCGAAGTACACCCGCTGCGCGATCTGCGCGGCCTTGTCACCGGTCTGGATCGGCTTGGCCGTGACGACGGTCGGCGTGGCGGCGAGCTTGCCCGTCACGGTGACCGCGGACGTCAGCTTGATGCTGGCGCTCGACGGCCCGACCTGCAGGCCGTACTTGCCGTTGTCGACGACGAAGGTGTTGCTGGCCTCGTCGAAGAACGCGAGCTTGCTCGCCGGCACGGAGAACGTGACGGTCTTGCTCTGGCCCGGGTTGAGGGTGATCTTGCTGAAACCCTCGAGCCGCTGGGCCGGACGCTCCGCCGACACCGGCGCGAACGGCGTGGTGACGTAGAGCTGCGGGACCTCGGACGCGACCCGGATGCCGTTGTTGCGCACCGTGGCCTTCACCGTGATGGTGTCGTTCGCGGTGACCTTGCTCTGCGACACCGAGATGTCCGAGTACCCGAAGGTGCTGTAGCTCAGGCCGTAGCCGAAGGGGTAGCTCTCCGGACCGTCGAAGTACTGGTAGGTCCGGCCCTTGGTGGTGGCGGTCGGGTGCAGGTTGTAGTCGGTGATCGCGGGGATGTCCGACTCGTTCTTGTACCAGGTGAACGGCAGACGCCCGGAGGCGTCGACCTTGCCCAGCAGGACGTCGGCGAGCGCCTCACCCTGCCGCTGGCCGTTGTAGGAGCTCCACAGCAGCGCGGGCGACGTCGCCTTGAACGGCGTGACGTCGACCTGACCGACGGTCTCGAGGTAGACGACCGTGCGGGGGTTGGCGGCCTCGGCCTGGCTGATCATCTGGGCCTGGGCGCCGGGCAGCGCGAGGCTGGTCCGGTCGTGGTCCTCGGCCGAGGTGCCGCCGTCGGTGCCGGCGACGACGATGACCGCGTCGTAGCCCTTGGCCCGGGCGATGGAGTCGGCGTCGACGGTGGTGAGGCTCGCCGCCGAGGTGCCGCCGGTGACGCCGGGCAGGTAGTCGACGACGGCGTCCGGGTTCACGGCCTGGACGGCCGACTTGATGCCCTGGTACGGGTCGACGTTGTTCGCCTGACCCGCGGCGGCCTGGATGCTCGAGTAGCCACCGGTCTGGATGCCACCGCTGGGGTGCCCGTAGTACCCCATGACCGCGATCTTGTAGGGCTTCCCTGCCGCCGGGACCTTCAACGGCAGGAGGGTGCCGCCCTTGGTCGGCTTGGCGTTGTTCAACAGCACGATGGCCTCGTCAGCGCTCTTGCGAGCCTGCGCGAGGCGCTCCGGCGTCTCGGTGATGGCGTTGTTGCTGTTGTTGGAGGTCCAGGTGACACCGCCGAGGCGCTTGCGGGCGGCCTGCACCCACGGCACCTGCGACTCGGCGTCGAACTCACCGGTCTCGATGCGCGCGGTGAACAGGCGCACGGCCGAGACGTCGACGTCGTTCTCGTTGAACGTGTCGGTCTCGGTCTTGATCTTCTGCGCGATCGCGGTCTCGACCGTGTTGCCGTAGCTGTACTGGTCGGAGTAACCCGCGTTGCAGTCGAGGTCCTCGCCCGCCGTGATGGCGTACGCGGTGCGGCCGTACTGGTCGACCGGCGTGGTCTGGTTCGGCGGGACCCACTGGTGACCGTGCTGGATCTCGTAGACGGCGTCGCAGTCACTGGTGAAGTACCCGTCGAAACTGAAGGTCTGGCGGGCGAGGGTGTCCATGAGCTGCACGCTCGCGGCCGCCGGCACGCCGTTGACCTCGTTGTACGAGCTCATGATCGAGCCCGGGTGGGCCTGCTCGACGATCTGGGCGAACTGCGAGGTGTAGTACTCGCGCAGGTCGCGCTGGCTCATCACGGAGTTGCCGTTGAGGCGGTTGACCTCGCTGTTGTTGGCCGCGTAGTGCTTGAGGGTCGCGATCGCCTTGTAGTAGCCGTTGCTGCCCGGCAGCATCTGGCCGTTCGCGTCCTGACCCTGCAGGCCGTTGACGTACTGCGAGGCGAGCGCGGCGGTGAGGTTGGGGTCCTCGCTCCACGACTCGTCGTTGCGGCCCCAGCGCGGGTCACGCGACAGGTTCACCGTGGGCGCGTAGAAGTCCATGTTCTGGGTGTTGAACGGCTGGACGTCGCGGGCCTCGTCACCGATGAGACCGGCCTCGGTGCGGACCAGCGTCGGGTTCCAGGTGCTGCCCATCGACAGGTCCGACGGGTAGCTCGTCGTGTTGGTGAGGGTGGTGGCGTTGCCCGACGGCGTGAGCGTCGAGGCGTTGACGCCGTGGTTGGACTCGTTCCACCAACCCCACGTCGCCACACCGAGGCGCGGGATCGCCGGCGCGCGGCTGCTGTTCATCTGCTGGGCCTTCTCGCCCAGGGTCATCCGGGCGACCAGGTCGGTCGCGCGCTCGACCGGGCTGTACGCCCGGTTGAGGTAGATCGGGGTGGCGGGGGCGGCAGCAGCGGCGGGGCCGCTCGCGGACGCCGTGGCCGCCACCGCGCCGGCGGCGAGCGTCACGCCCACCACCGCCGAGGTCCATCTGCGCATCGTCGCGCTCCTGTTGTCGGACCGACACGTGTCGGCCGGGGATCGGGTGGGGTGGACCGCGACGCGCGGTTCTCGGCGCCGGGATGTCCGGTCCGGACACTATGAGTCGCGTTTGTGCGAGTCAAGGATGAACTGAGTCCGATATGCCCTTGAGTTGTTGCGAGACTCGGCAGAAGTGGGACGGGGCGGGCTAGGCTCCGCCCCGTGTCCGACGATGCGGGGTCCCTCCCGGGCCTGCGCCTGCGCAACCGTCGGCAGATCCTCGAGGTCGTCCGGCACCGCGGGACGACCAGCCGCCCGGAGATCGCCAAGCGCACGGGTCTGTCCCCCACCACGGTGTCCACCCTCGTCGCGCAACTGCTGGCCGAGTCGGTGGTCGTGGAGCTGGCGGATCGCGCAGCTCCCACGGGCGGGGGCCGGCCGGCACGCCTGCTCGGGTTCAACCCGGCCGCGGGCGGCGCTGTGGGCGTCCACCTCGCCCACGACCACGTGCGCGTCGGGGTGACCGACCTCGGAGGCGCGGTGGTGGCCGAGCACGTCACCGACCTCGACGTCGACCACGAACCCGCCCGCACGCTGGCGGTCGTCGCCGACGAGGCGTTGCAGCTCGTCGACCGCGCGGGCCTGCGGCGCGACGGCGTGGTCGGGCTCGGGGTCGCGGTGTCGGCGCCGGTGTCGGTCGCGACCCACGTGGTCGACTCCGGCGTCATCCTGTCCGACTGGCAGCACGTCGACCTCGCGGCAGAGATCGCCGAGCGGACCGGGTTCACCGTCTCGATCGGCAACGACGCCAACCTCGGGGCCGTGGCCGAGCACCGGTTCGGGGCCGCACAGGACGTCGACGACCTCGTGTGGGTCATGGTGTCCGACGGCGTCGGTGCGGGTCTGGTGGTCGACGGCACGCTCTACGAGGGTGCGTTCGGGGGCGCCGGCGAGCTCGGCCACGTCACGGTCACGCCGGGCGGGTTCGTGTGCCGGTGCGGCAACCGCGGCTGCCTGGAGACCGTCGCGGGCGGCGCGGCGCTACGGACCGCGCTGACCTACACGCACGGCGAACGCATCACCCTGGCCGACATCATCGCGGCCGACCGTGCCGGCGACGAGCGGGCCGGGCGGGCGATGTCCGACGCCGGGGTCGCCGTCGGTCGCGCCCTCGCCCCGGTCTGCACGGTGCTGGACCCCGCGCTGGTGGTGATCGGGGGTGACTGCTCGGCGAGCGTCAGCCTGGTCGACGCCGTACGCCGCACCCTGGCCGACACCGCGACGCCGTTGCGACGTCAGGCGGTACCGGTCCGGGCGAGCGCACTGGGCGACCAGGCGGAGATGCTGGGTGCCGTCGCCCTCGCGACCCAGCGGATGACACTCGCCTGAGCCCGCCCGGACCGTTGCTGCATGCAGCGTTCGATCAGCGGCGCACGGTGTCGTGCTGGACGAACCGCAGGTACAGGAACAGGACGATGACGGCGCCGATGATCGAGCCGATGATGCCGGCCGGCTGGAAGAAGCCGTCCTGACCGTCCTTGTGGAAGATCACGTACCCCAGGAACCCGCCGACGAACGAGCCCACGATCCCGATGACGATCGTCATGGGGACGCTGATGTTCTGCCGGCCGGGGATCAGCAGGCGCGCGACCGCGCCGGCGATCAGGCCGATGATGATGAGACTGACGATCAAGCCGAGCATGGCGACCACCTCGTGTCCGCTGGAGGTCCGGACACGGGGTCGTGTCCGGCTGACCTCTCGAGCCAAACACCCCCGTGGGGGTGGTCGACACACCCCTGGGGGTGTGTCAGGGTCAGCTCGTGCCGGACAGCGGTCAGCCCATCCTCATCGCCCTGATCGACGACTACGACGTCGTCCTCACCGGTGTCGCCACCATGCTCGACCCCTACCGTGACCGGGTGCTGGTCGCCGAGATCGACGCCAACGCCGGGCTCGACGACACCGTCGACATCGCGTTGTACGACTCGTTCGCGCAGCCGGAGTCCGACCACGAGGAGATCGGCGTCCTCGTCCGCAACCCCCGCGCGCACAAGGTGGTCGTCTACACCTGGAACTTCCACCCGGACCTCATCGAGAGCGCGCGGGCGCAGGGCGCGCACGGCTACCTGTCCAAGACGATGCCCGCGGCCGAGCTCGTGGCGGCGCTGGAGGCCGTGCACGCCGGCGAGACCGTCGTGAGTCCGGCGCCGCCGCGTTCGCGGACGCCTCCGGGGCTGGACTGGCCGGGGCGCGGCGAGGGCCTCACCGACCGCGAGTCGGAGGTCCTCGCCCTCATCACCCAGGGCAAGAGCAACGCCGAGATCGCCGCGCTGATGTACCTGAGCCCGAACACCGTGAAGTCCTACATCAAGTCGGTCTACCGCAAGATCGACGCCGGCAGCCGCACCCAGGCCGTGCTGTGGGGCATCGACCACGGCTTCGCGCCGGACCACCACCGCATCGACCACTGGCGCGGCGGGCCGTGATCGTTGCTCAGGGCGTCGATCCGGCCGGGACCGCGTCGTCCGTGGCGCGCGACGGTCGGGTCAGGGACGTCACGACGAGGCGGACCACCTCGAGCTGACCGGCCGGCGAGAGGTGCACGCCGTCGTCGTCGAAGGTCGGCCCGGGTGCGAGTCCCGCGGTGAGGGCGTGCACGTCGAGGTACGGACGGCCGAGCCCACGCACGGCGTCGGCGACGGCCGCGACGTCGTCGGAGTCCCAACCCAGTGACAGGTCGGCGAAGAACTCCGCGGCCCGGCCGGGGTCGCAGGCGGGTGGGGTGAGCAGCACGAGCTCGCTGCCGAGCTCACCGGTCACGAGGTCGGCCAGCACCCGCAGGTTGCGGGCGGTCTCGCCGGGCGAGGCCATGGTCCGCCGGTGCCGTCGCCCGTGCCCACGGGCGTCGTTGGTGCCGAGCATGAGCAGGACGTGCGTCGGCGCCGCCTCCTCCAGGAGGTCGAAACGCTCGACCGCGTCGGCACTGGTGCTGCCGCTGACGGCGAGGTTGACGAACGCCGGGCTGCCGCCGCCGAGCCGGGCCCGGGCACCGGCGAGCAGCTCGAACCACCCCAGGCGGTCGGCGGAGATGGAGTCACCCACCGCCACGACCCGGTCGGTCGCGGCGAACGGCAGACCCCGCACCGCCGCCTCGAACGCGGCGTCGGCCACCAGGGCGTCGAGGTGACGGTCGCGTTCCTCGACGAGGGTGTGCCGCGCGGTCGCGACGTCCCACGCGCCGGCGCCCATCATCGCGGCGAGCAGCTCGTCGACCGTCCGGTCCCCCACCGGGAACCGACCCAGCATCGGCCAGCGTTCCGGATCCGTGTACCGGAGGAACTGGGCGCGCGCGGCTGAGGTCTGAGGTCGGGGCAGGGTCACCCCTTCACCGAGCCCTGCAGCAACGCCGTCACGAACCGCCGCTGGAACACCAGGAAGACCGCGAGCGTCGGCGCGAGGATGAGCAGCGAGCCCGCGCACAGCAGCGGGATGTCGGTGCCGTACTGCCCCTGGAAGGCGCCGAGTGCGCCCGCCATGGTCCGCTTGAGCGGGTCGTCGACCAGCACGATGGCCAGCAGGAACTGGTTCCACGTCCAGAGGAACAGCAGGATCGCGAGCGACGACAGCGCCGGGGTCGCCAACCGGATGTGCACCCGCCAGAACGCCTGCCACTCGTTGGCGCCGTCGATCTCGGCCGCCTCGGCGATGTCCGCGGGCATCGTGACGAAGTGGGCGCGCATCCACAGCACCGAGAACGGCATGAACAACCCGATGAGCGGCAGGATGATCGCCCACCGCGTGTTGAGCAAGCCCATGTCGCGGACCTGGAAGTACAGCGGGGTCAGGATCCCCTCGAACGGCAGCGTGAGGCCGAGGACGAACAGCAGGAAGACCCAGCGGTGCCCGGGCATCCGGACCTGACCGAACGCGTACCCGGCCATCGCCGCGAACAGCAACGACAACGGCACGACGCCGATCACGATGAGCGCGCTCGACCACAGCAGATGCCCCATCTTGGCCGCCTGGAACGCGTCGGCGAAGTTGCCCCACTGCGGGTCGTGCGGCCAGGACACCCCCTCGGGGTACGTGCCCGCCGGCTGCAGCGCGGTGAGGAACAAGCTGATGAACGGCACGATCGTGATGACCATGAGCAGGACGAGCAACACCCGCCCGAGCACGGCTTCTCGCCGGCTGACCCGCATCAGTCACGCTCCTTGGTCAGCCACTGGATCGGCAGGACGCAGATCAGGACGACGAGCATGAGCACGACCGCGAGGGCCGACGCCTGCCCGACCTCGCGCTGCGTGAACGCCAGGTAGAAGATCTCCAACCCCGGCACCATGGTCGAGTTGCCCGGCCCGCCCTGGGTGGAGATGTAGATGATGTCGAAGCTCGCCAGGGCAGCGATCACGGTGACCGTGACGGCCACCCCGATCTCCTGCCGGATGCCCGGCAGCGTGACGGACCGGAACTCGCGGAACCACCCGGCGCCGTCGAGCCGGGCCGCCTCGTAGAGCGCCGGGTCGATCTTGGTCATGCCGGCGAGCAGCAGCAGCGTGCACAGCCCCAGCAGGACCCACGCGCCGATGACCCCCACGGCGGGCAGGGCGAAGTCGAAGTCGCCCAGCCACGCGCGGGTGATGCCACCGAGACCGACCGCGCGCAGGAGCTGATTGACCGCACCGGTCGACGACAGCAGCCAGGACCACATGATCCCCGCGGCGACCAGCGGGATGACCTGCGGCAGGAACACGACGGTCCGGGCGACGACCGCGAGCCGGCTGGCCGCGATCTGACGGATGGTGGCGGCGATGAACAGCCCCAGCAGCACCGGGACGAAGCTGAACGCGACGATCAGCTCGAAGGCGTGCAGCACGGTGGCCCGCAGGTCGGGGTCGGTCAACAGGTTGCGGTAGTTCGCGAGGCCCACGTTGGTCGCCGGGCCGATGCCGTCCCAGTCGTAGACCGAGTACTGGAACGTGAGCACCAACGGCCGCAGCACGAAGATGGCGTAGACGACGATCGCCGGTGCGGCGAACAACCACCCCGACCAACGGCGGCGGGAGCGGCCCGAGCGGCGGGAGCGCCGCGCGACGTTCGCGCGGCGCTCCCGATCGCGGTCGGGAGACACGACCGGGACGACCGCCGGGAGCGGCGTCTCGGTGGACGGCCCGGTCATCGTCAGTTCCCGACCTGACTCTCGTAATCCTTCTGGACGGCGCTGAGCAGGTCGTCGCCGCTGATCTGACCTGCCACCAGCTTCTGCAGGTTCGGGGTCCAGCTCTTGGCGTAGATCGCCCCGGTCGCGTTGGCGATGAAGTCCATCGCCCCGTTGTCGGCGCCGATCTTCGCGCCGGCCGCGAGCGTGCTGGCGAGGACCGTGCCCTCCTTGGTGGCGGGCATGTAGGCGTCGGCCGGTCCCATCGGGTGCGAACCGCCGACGTTGACGTCGATCTCCCGCGCGGTCTGGTTCGTCGCGACCCAGTCGAGGAAGAACGCGGCGCAGTCGGCGTGCTTCGCCTTCGCGCTGATGCCCAGCGTGAGCGGCGCGGACATCGCACCCTGCTTGCCACCCGCCTCGGCCGGCGGCATGAGGAAGAACCCGGCGTTGCCCGGCATCTGCTTGTCGAGGTTGGCCGACTCCCAGTCACCGTCGAAGATGAACAGGCTCTTGCCGCCGATGAAGCGGCTCATCATCGTGGCGTAGTCCATCGAGTTGACGTCGCTCGCGAAGAACCCCTTCTGCACCCAGCCCTGCAGGTGTTCGGCCGCCTGCTTGTTGCTGTCGGTGTCGATCGACGCGCCGTCCTTCTGGAAGATCCAGTCGTTGATGGGGGTCGTCGAGCCGTAGGACGCCATGAGGTCCTGCAGCGGGAACGCGAGACCGCCCGTGGCACCGCCGTTGAACTGCGCGATCGGGGTGATGCCCGCGTCCTTGGCTTTCTGCAGCGCGGAGTCCAGCTCGGCGAGGGTGGTGGGCGCGGTCGTCATCCCGATCTGCTCGGCGAGCTTCTTGTTGTAGAACACGCCGGTCATGCTGAAGTTCAGACCCATCGCGTAGAGCGGGCCGCTGCCGCGGGTGCCGTCGTCGGCGATGCGCATCTGCGACAGCTGCGCGGCGGGCCACTGGTCCCACCCGAAGGCCTTGGCGTACCCGTCGAGGTCCAGGAGCAGCTTGTCCTTGACCAGCTCCGACACCTGCGGCAGGCGCATGAGGTCCGGCGGGTCGTCGGACAGCACGCGGGGCGCGTTCTGGGTGATGACCGCGAACTGGTCCTCGCGGGTGTTCCACGTGACGTTCGGGAACTGCTTGGTGAACTCGTCGGTGAGCGCCTTGTACAACGGGAAACCCGTTTCGAAGTAAGCGTCCATGGTGACCGGCGCGTCACCGCAGGTGGGCTTCTCGCCGGCCGCGAGCGCGGTGCTGCTGGCCGTCGGCCCGGAGTTGTCGCTGCCCGGCCCGCTGCACGCACTGAGCGCGAGTGAGGCGGTGACGGCGAGAACCGCCAGGGTGCCGACGCGGCGGCGTCCCCCGGTCGTCCGTGAGGTGAGGTGCATCGTTGCGGTGCCTCCTGGTGGCGGTTGCCGGGCGTCGAGGACTCGGCGCCCGGTCGAGCGGATCAGCGGTGGCCGGGCGAACCGGTCCCCGAGTCGACGGTGTGGTCAGCGCGGACGCGGACGTTGCGCAGTGCATCGATCACGGTGTCCTGCCAGGTGCGCGCCGGGGACCATGTCCCGGTCAGCGCGAGGGATCCGTGGACGGCGCCGGCCTGCTGCACGTGGGTGACCGGCACGCCTGCTGCCGACAACCGGGCCGCGAAACGGGTGCCGTCGTCCCGCAGCGGGTCGTGTTCGGCGGTGAGCACCGCGGCCGGGGGCAGGCCGGTGAGATCGTCCGCGAGCAGGGGCGACGCGAGCGGGTCGCGCGCCCGTTCCGGTGTGCCGAGGTAGAGCGCGGTGCACCACTCCATCTCGGCGAGCGTGATGCCGTAGTCGTCACTCACGCCCGAGGAGCGCATCGTGTCGAGGGTGAGATCGAGCGGGGGCACCTCGAGCACCTGCAGGCGGAGGGCCGGCCCGCCCTGGTCGCGGCACAACAGCGCCACGGCGGCCGCGAGGTTCGCACCGGCGGAGACCCCGCCGATCGACAGGGCGGACGCGTCGCCGCCGAGCGAGGAGGCGTGGGTCGCCGCCCACTGGAGTGCGGCGTGGGCGTCCTCGACGGCGGCGGGGAAGACCTCCTCGGGCGCGTAGCTGTACTGCACCGAGACCACGACGCACGAGGCTCCGACCGCCCGTTCGCGACAGGTGGCGTCGACGACCAGTTCGTCGACCGAGCCCAGCCACCACCCACCCCCGTGGAGGAACACATGGACCGGGTGGCCCGGCTCGGTGTCGGGGCGGTACACGCGCACGCGGGTCCGGCGGCCGGCGTGCGGGACGACGTGCTCCTCGACCGCGGCCACCGCCGGGCCGGGGGCACCGAACGTCTCGAACAGTTCGTCGGACGCCGCGAGGATCAGCGCGCGGCGGCGCTCGACCGGGTCGGTCTCGAGTCCTGCGTCGGGCTTGGTGTCGAGGAACCGCCGTACGACGTCGTCGAGCACGGCTGCCCCTCCCCACCACGTCCGGTCGACCAGCACGTCCGGCTGTTCGCGTGGGGCACAGACAACCCGGCCTCGGTCCGGGTTGTCAAGCGTTTCACTGAAAGCACTTTACAACGGTTGGGACTCAGGTCGTGGCGCGCTGGACGACCTGGACCTCGAGCACGACGGTCGTGCGCCTCGGCGGTTTCGTCGGGTCGGCGAGCAGCATCGCGAGGGCGACCCGGCCGGACTCCTCGAACGGTTGACGCACCGTGGTGAGGTCGGCCGCCGCGGCCGTCTCGCCGTCGTCGAAGCCCATGACCGCCAGATCGTGCGGCACCGTGAGCCCCCTCGCCCGGGCGGCGCGCAGCACCCCCAGGGCGAGGCCGTCGTGGTGCGCCATGACGGCCGTCGGCGGCTCGGGCAGGTCGAGGAACCGGCCGGCCGCGGCCGCGGCGTCAGCGGTCGTGTTCCCCGAGATCTCGACGTGCACCGCGCCGGGGCCACCCGCGGCCTCGGCCACCTCGCGGAATCCCGCGAGGCGCTTGATCGCCTGCGACTCGTAGTCGCTGACCTGCCGCTCGAGCAGGTACCCGAAGCGTCGGTGGCCGCGGGCGACGAGGTGTTCCGCGGCCAGGCGACCACCGGCGACGTCGTCGATGAGCACGCGGGGGAACAGGTCACTGTCGGCGTCGACGGCGACGGTCGGCAGCGCGCGTTCGTGCAGCCGTTGGGCGATCGCCGTCTCGATGGGGAGACCCATCACGACCAGGCCGTCGAGCCGGCCGTGGACCGGCATGCTCTCCAGGACCGGGGACGTGGCCGAGGCCGCGGACTCGTGGTCGAAGACCACGACGTCCACCCCGGCCTCGGTCGCTGCGGCCAGCACCCCCGCGAGCCGGCGCAGGTACGAGCCGTACGCGGTGAACGGCGCCATGACCGCGAACCGGCCGGTGCTGCGGCGGGCCTGGTGGGCCGCCTGCTCACTCGGGACGAACCCCAGTTCGTCGGCCGCGGCGAGGACGCGTTCGCGCGTGCGCTCGTTGACCCGCCCGGGCTTGTTGAGCGCGTTCGACACCGTCGAGATGCTGACGCCCGCCCGCTCGGCGACCTGGTAGATCGTGACCCGCTGCGTCACCGTCCGGTCCGCCCCGCCGCGGGGTGGGGGCACCTGCGGTCACGGCCGGTCACGTCGGCACCGTACCGGCTGGGGGCGCCCGCTACGCGGTGACGCGGGCGTCGGCCGGGTGCCGTTCGGCCGACCGCGAACGCCGCGCCGACCACGAGACCGCTGCCACCGCGAGCCCCGCCACGAGGTACATCAGCGTGGCGGGCCACCGGGAACGGAGGAGGTCGGCATCGACGTAGGCGGCGATGGTCGGCACCAACGCCACGAGCACCCACTCGTACCGACGCGCGACCACCGCGAGGGCGATGAGCAGACCCGCGTACCAACCGTAGGTCGGGGTCGCGACCAGGAAGGCGGCGCCGACCACCACGACGCCGGTCCGCGCGGGGTTGTCCGGGTCGGTGCGCCAGAAGGCCCACAACGCCACGGCGACGAGCACGAGCGCGCCGACCACGGTGTCGGCCGGGTGTGGGACGAGGACGCCGATGAGTTTGAGCCGACCGCCGGACGCGTAGCCCTCCTCGTCGAGGTAGCCCGGCAGGTACCCGATGACCGCCTTCCCGACCGCGACCACGTGCGGGACGTAGCTCAGCACCACCACGCCCAGCGCGGCCGGCACCACGACCCACGGCCGCCGCCGCGCGAGAGCCGCCAGCAGGAGCGCGGGGTACAGCTTCACCGCGGTCGCAGCACCGATCCACGCCCCCGCGCGGGTGTCGTGTCCTGCAGTCGCAGCGCGGACGGCGAGCAGCGAGAGCAGCACCGCGAGCCAGTCGATGTGGGCGTTGTTGCCGTACTCGGTGACGACGACCGGGCACCACGCCCACAGCGCGACGGCCCAGAGCGGTCGCCCGTCCCGCGCCAGCATCCGCCACAGCAGCACCGCCACCGCGACGGTGCCGAGCGCGGCGTAGACCTGGTAGGAGAGCGTCCCGCCGAACGACAGCAGGTTGAGGACGACGAAACCCGCCTCGGCGACCGGCGGGTAGATGGTGTTGACCGTCGGCCGGTTGATCGCGGTGCACCCGCCGAGGAACCGGTTGCCGCACGCGTCCGGACCGAACAGGAAGTTGTCGCGCAGGGAGGAGAGCTGCGGAGCCGACGGCGGGTACCGGTAGGGGTCGATGCCGTGCAGTTGCACCCGGCCGTCCCAGACATAGCGGAACATGTCCGAGGACGTCAGCGGTGGGTGCGCGATCGCTGCACACTGCAACGCGACACCGAACCCGATGACGAGCAGCACCGTGGCGCGCTCGTCGAGATCACACCGGCGCAGCAGCAGCACCGCTCCCCCGGCCAACAGCACCGACGCGCAGTACCAGACGACGTCACGGTGGGCGAGCGTCGACTGGAACAGCACCGCGGTCAGGGCGAGGTACGCCGAGAGCGTGGCCCCCAGCGCCCAGCGGTACCCCCGCGGTGTCACTGCATCAGCTCGGCGACACCTCGGCCGAAGTCACGGCGCGCGGTCCAGTCGAGCCGCTCGCGGGCACGGGAGGAGTCGGCCGTGATGTGCCGGACGTCGCCGAGGCGGTACTCGCCCGTGACGACCGGGGTCGGGCCGTTCGCTGCCGCGGCGAGCGCGGCGGCCATGTCACCGACGGTGCGGACGTGACCGGAGCCGACGTTGAGGCTCTGCACGCCGGGACCGGTGAGACCGGTCGCGGCGACGGTGGCGCGGGCGACGTCCTCGACGTGCACGAAGTCGCGGCGTTGACCGCCGTCCTCGAACACCCGGGGGGCGTCACCGCTCCGCAGGGCACTGGCGAAGATCGCGGCCACGCCGGCGTACGGGGTGTTGCGCGGCATCCCCGGCCCGTACACGTTGTGGTAGCGCAACGCGACGGCCGACCCGCCGGTGGCGCGGGCCCACGAGTCGGCGAACTGCTCCTGACCGGCCTTGCTGGCGGCGTACGCGTTGCGGGGGTCGACCGGGGCGTCCTCGTCGACGAGCACCGGTTCGAGCGGGCGGCCGCAACGCGGACACGGCGACTCGAACTCGCCGCGCCGCAGGGCGTCCTCGGGTCGGGGGGCGGGCGGCACCTCGCCGTGCACGGGGCACCGGCCGAGGCCCTCGCCGTAGACGACCATCGAGCTGGCCAGCACCAGACGCCCGACCCGCGCCCGGGCCATGCCGGCGAGCAGCACGGCCGTGCCGCGCACGTTGTGGTCGGCGTAGTCGGGCAGGTCCTGGACGTCGACCCCGAGCCCGACCTTCGCGGCCAGGTGGATCACGGTCTCGACATCACGGAGCGCGGTGTCCACCGCTGACGGGTCACGGACGTCACCGACCACGTCGTCGTCGCCGGGCGCGTCGGTGGCGACGAGGTCGAGCACCCGCACCTCGTGGTCCTGCTCGGCCAGGACGTGACGCACGGCCGTGCCGATGAACCCGGCACCGCCGGTCAACAGGATCCTCACGGTGCGGGCTTCCCCCGCCGCGCGGCTCGGTTCACCGCGACGGCGTAACAGACCGCCGACAGCAGGAAGAGCACCCCGGTGACCAGGAGCCACGTCGCCAGGTAGCCGGTGGTGGTCAGCGTGGTCAACGTGTTGACGGTGTCGGTGCTGAAGGCCCCGATCGAGGGCAGGAAGATCAGCAGCAGGACCCCCGAGATCACCGCCGGGAAGCGCACGTAGTTGATCCACGGCACCCGGACCCGCGTCCGGGTGTCGACCTCGACGACCGCACGGTCGGCCAGCGCGTAGAGGGGCAACAACAGCAGGTCGTGGCCCAGCAGGCCGATCGCGAACCACACCACGACACCGACGACGCGGTCCCCGAGCAGGAACCACGCCGCGTAGCCGCCGAGGGCGAAGGTGGCCAGCAGGACGAGCAGGCTCAGTGGGCTCCCGCCGTACCGGCGGCGGAACCCACCGGCGCGACGGGCACCCGGCGCGTCGTCGAGATCGTCGCGGGTGTCGCCGCGGTCGGTGTCACTCATGCCGTGAAGGTGAGTTCGCGGACCCACTTGGTGTTGTGGACCCCTGGGTTGTTCGGGACGATCACGCGGGCCGGGTAGCCGTGGTCGAGCGAGAGCTCCGCGCCGTTCACACGGAACGCGAGCAGGCTGTCCGGATCGGCGATCTGGTTGCCACGCAGGGTCACCCGGCCGTAGCCGCCGTCCTCGATCGACTGCACGAGAACGCTGGTGGCGGCCGGGTACCCGGCCATGCGCGCGAGGTCACGCAGCGCGATGCCCTCCCACTCCTGGTCACCGGACGACCAGCCCTCGACGCAGGCGATCGCCAGGTGCGCGGTGTGCTGTGGCAGCGCGAGCAGCTGTTCCCGGGTGAGGACCACGGTGCGCGAGCCCGCGATCGTCAACCGCCAGGTCGCGCCGGTCTCGGCCGCGGAGATGCCGACGGCCCGTGCGGTCTTGTTGATCTGGAAGCCGTTGGGGCCGGTGCCGGGATCGACCCGCCGCGGTGCGAGGACCGCTGCACGGCGCAACGGTCCGCCGACGCTCTGCCCGACCGTCACGACCAGGGTGGTCAGCGAGGCGGCTCCGACCAGTCCGATCGCGCCGCGTCGCGAGATCGTGGCCTTGGACGGCCGGGTGCTCACCAGCCCGGTGCCGGCGTCGTCGTCGGGTTCGGTCGAACGGGTCGGCGTGCGCAGCACCGTGCGGAGCGGACGTGCCCGGATCGAACGCAGCATGGTCGGGAACTTCAGCGTCACGTGCACGACGAAGCCCGCGATGAACACCCACGCGCCGTAATAGTGCAGCCGGTAGAAGGATCCCGGGAAGACATACCAGTACTGGATGTTCAGGATGCCCGTCACGAACTCGAAGACGACCCCACCGACGAGCATGACCAGGGAGACACGTTCGAGCGCCTTCAGCGGCGACGTCACCGGCGGCCACGCGAACAGCTTCGGGATGACGCTCCAGAGCTTGGCCAGGACGACCGGCACCAGCACGAGCCCGAGGGTGACGTGGGTGCCCTGCGTGACGCGGTAGAGCCAGGACGGCCGGGTCGGCCAGTGGAACAGCTGGAAGGTCAGGAAGCTGGTCGGGGTCCGCGAGTTGAACGGCAGATCCGGGTTGTAGGCGAGGAACGAGAGCAGGCCGGTGACGAACAGCACCGGGATGCCGACGAGCAGCAGCAGACCGAGGAACGACGTGAACCAGGGGCCGCGCAGCGGGCTGCGCCAGAACCCGGGACGGAACGGACCGCCGGGTCGGGGCGGGTTCCGCAGGGTCCGGAGTAGAGCCATCAGGGCCTCCTTCCGGGGTCCGGACGTGCAGCGGGGGCGATCGGAACGTACCGCTCCGACCGCCCCCGCGATGACGCGGACGAACTTACTTGGTGTTGACCAGCAGGGTCGCGACGCCGACCAGCAGACCGCCCTTGACGGCGTCGGTCTTGAAGGTCTGGTTGAGCAGGGTCGCGGCGTCGGGCGAGATCGAGACCTCGGTGCCGGTCAGGGTCGCGACACCCTGGTCGTCGACCGTGATGGGCTGCAGGGTGCTGCCGTTGAGGTCGAACAGCGTGGCGCCCTGGACAGCGACCTTGCCGTTGACCGAGACGTCACCCTTGA
This sequence comes from Jatrophihabitans sp. YIM 134969, assembly GCF_054456675.1. Classification (NCBI taxonomy): domain Bacteria; kingdom Bacillati; phylum Actinomycetota; class Actinomycetes; order Jatrophihabitantales; family Jatrophihabitantaceae; genus Jatrophihabitans; species Jatrophihabitans sp. YIM 134969. The sequence continues at coordinate 23,226 of NZ_JBTJEQ010000037.1, read as the reverse complement.
GGTTGGAGTCGTTGCCCGGGTCGATGACGAAGTTGGTGAGCTCGACCTTGGTGGAACCCGCGGTCAGCGAGAGGCCGCTGCCCTGGTGGTCGATCTCGCCCTGGACGTACGGGGTCACCGCGCCCTTGTTGTAGACGGTGACGTTGCCGCCGGTGATCGGGAAGGTGATCGTGCCGGTGGAGGCGTCCAGCGTGGCCGTGCCGACCGTGCCGGGCGTGAGGCCCAGCGACGTGAGGGCGTCGGTGAAGCCGGTGTCGAGCTTGACCGAGGTGCTCTTGCCGGTCAGCGAGTCGACCTTGGCGATGGGCGCGGTGTCGGCCGCGGCGCTGCTGCTGGAGCCGCCCGCGGCGGTGCTGCTGTCGCTGCTGCCACTGCTGCAGGCGGCGAGCGTGCCACCGAGCAGGCCGGCGGCGAGAACGGTGACGGCGATGGTGCGGAACTTCTGCATCTTGACTCCTATGAGGTCGTCGTCGATCGCATGATCGTGCGACCGCGTACGTCCTCTGCTTCGGCGCCCCACGCCCGGCGGTTCCACCCGACTCCATGTGTGACGCATGTGGGTAGCCTGATACCGATGTCTTCACACCGAGAGACCCTCGTGGACATCGTGCTTCCCTGCCTGAACGAAGCCGATGCGTTGCCGTGGGTCCTGCAGCGGGTTCCGCCGTCCGCACGGGCGATCGTGGTCGACAACGGCTCGACCGACGACTCGGTCTCGGTGGCACTGCAGCATGGTGCAACGGTCGTCGAGTGCACCCAGCGCGGTTACGGTGCCGCGTGTCACGCCGGTCTGCTGGCGGCGACGGCCGAGGTGGTCGCGTTCTGTGACTGTGACGCCACCCTCGACCCGGCCGACGCCGTGCTTCTGGTGACCGAGCTCACCGCGAGGCCGACGCTGGTCATCGGCCGGCGGCGGCCCGTCGACCGGGGCGCGTGGTCGCTGCGCAACCGCCTCGCCAACCGGGAGCTCGCCCGACGGATCCGCAAGCGGACCGGGGTGCGAATCGACGACGTGGGAGCACTCCGCGTGGCACGTCGGCAGGACCTGCTGGATCTGCGTCAGACGGACCGCCGATCGGGGTACCCCGTCGAAACAGTCGTCCGTGCGGCCGACGCCGGGTGGAACGTGGTGCAGGTCGACGTCGCGTACCGGTCGAGGAAGGGACGCTCGAAGGTGACCGGAACGTGGCGGGGCACCGCGCAGGCCGTGCGGGACATGAGTCAGGCGCTCCACCGGTGACCCGTGACACCCCCACCCTGATCGTCCTGGCCAAACGCCCGGTGCCGGGCGCGGTCAAGACCCGCCTGACACCCCCGTTCACCCCGGAGCAGGCGGCCGATCTCGCAGCCGCCGCGCTGCGCGACACCCTCCGCGCGGTCGGCGACACCCCGGCGCGGACCCGGCTGCTCTCGTTCCAGGGTGATCCGTCCGGCTGGTGCCCACCCGGTTGGACCCACGTGACCCAGCCCGACGGCGGGCTCGACGTCCGCATCGCCCACGCCTTCGCGGCGGCCGGTGACGGTCCCGCGCTGTTGGTCGGGATGGACACGCCGCAGATCACGCCCGCGTTGCTGCAGACGTTTGACCCCGACCGCTTCGAGGCCGCGCTCGGCCGGGCGACCGACGGCGGCTACTGGGCCATCGGGTTCCGTGACGCCCGCCGGGCTGCTGAGGCCCTGCCCGGGATCCCGATGTCGACCGCGTACACGGCCGACGCCCAGGCCACGCGACTGACAGAGCTCGGCCTGCAGGTCCAGGCGCTGGACGTCGTGTCCGACGTCGACACCGCGGAGGACGCGGCGCGGGTCGCCGCCGTCGCCCCGCTCTCGGAGTTCGCGAGCACCCTCGCGACACTCGCGGTCGGACTCCCGGCATGAGCGTCCTCGAGGTCACGGAGTTGTACGGCCTCGCCCTGCGGACCGGGGAACCGTTGCACTGGGTCACGACCGACGGCCGGACGGCGCCGCTGGACCTCGGCCGCTGGCGCGACGCTGCTGACGTCGTCGACCGCTCGGTGCTCGACCGGTGCCACGGTCCGGTCCTGGACATCGGCTGCGGGCCCGGCCGGATCGTCGCCGAATTGGCTGCGCGCGGCGTGGCCGCCGTCGGGGTCGACCTCAGCGCGCACGCGGTGGAACTGACCCGCGAACGCGGGGGCACGGCTCTGTGCCGCGACGTCTTCGCCCCGCTGCCCGCCGAGGGCACCTGGTCGACCGTCGTGCTGCTCGACGGCAACGTCGGGATCGGCGGAGACCCGCTGCGTCTGCTGCGGCGCGCCCGCGAGCTGGTCATGCCCGGCGGGGAGATCGTGGTCGAGACCGATCCCGACTCCGAGGCCGACGAGCGCCTGCTGCTCGGGCTCACCGTTCCCGGTGGCCGCTCACCCGGCCGGTTCCCGTGGGCGTTCGTCGGCGAGCGCGCCGTCCGCAGCTACGCCGCGGCGGCGGAACTCGACGCCGGCACCACGTTCACCACCGGTGGGCGGTCGTTCGTCACGCTGACGGCCCGGCCGGTTGCCGTCGGCGCGGCTGTCGCCGCCTGACCAGCACGATCGCACGGCCCGCGAGCCCGACGGCGAACACGCCCACGCCGCTGACGACGTTCACCCACGGCAGCGTCGCCACGAGCACCACACACCCGACCAGCCCGAGCGCGTTGAGCGCCCGCGGCCACCGGCGGTGCGTGGCGTCCTGGGTCGAGGCGGCCGCGTTGGCGACGGCGTAGTAGAGCAGCACGCCGAAGCTCGAGAACCCGATGACGTAGCGCAACGGCATCGTCGCGACCAGCACGCAGACCACGACGGCCAGGGTGATCTCGGCGTTCCGCGGCACCTGACGCCGTGGGTCGACGCCGGCGAGCCAGGTCGGCAGGTCCCGGTTGCGGGCCATGGCGAGCGTGGTCCGCCCGACGCCGGTGACCAGGGCCAGCAGCGCCCCGAGGCTCGCCACCGCCGCGCCGACCCGGGCCAGCGGCGCGAACCCCCCGACCCCCGCGGCCTGGGCGGCCGTGGCGAGCGGAGCCGTGCTGGTGGCGAGCCGCTCGGGTCCGGCAGCGGCGAGCGCGACCAGACCCACGGCGACGTAGACCACGACCGTGACGCTCAGCGCGCCGAGGACGGCCCGCGGGATCGTCCGCTCGGGGTCACGCACCTCCTCCCCCAACGTGGCGATGCGCGCGTATCCCGCGAACGCGAAGAACAGCAACCCCGCCGACTGCAGGACGCCGTACACCCCGCCCGCGCCGTGCCAGTCCCCGAGCCGAGCGGCCGAGGTCCCGGGCCCGGTGGCCACCGCGATCAGCAGGATCGTCAGCAGCGCCAGGGTGATCGTGACGAGCACGCGGGTCAGCGCGGCGGTGCGGGTGATGCCGCCGAGGTTCAGGGCCGCGAGCGCGAGAACCGCGATCACCGCCACCACCCGCTGCCACCACCCCGGCCCGCCGACGTACGAGCCGAACGTCAGGGCCATGGCCGCGCACGAGGCGGTCTTGCCGACCACGAAGCCCCACCCGGCGGTGAAGCCCCACCAGTCGTTCAGCCGCTCCCGCCCGTAGACGTACGTGCCGCCGGACGTCGGGTACTGCGCGGCCAACTGTGCCGATGCGGCAGCGTTGCAGAAAGCAACGATGGCCGCGATGACCAGACCGATGAGCAGTCCGACCCCCGCCGCGGCCGCCGCGGGCGCGAACGCCGAGAACACCCCGGCCCCGACCATCGAGCCCACGCCGATGACGACCGCGTCCCGCAGGCCCAGCCGCCGTGCCAACGCTCCCCCGGACACGCGCCCATCCTGACGGACCGGGTGCGGTCCGCGACGCCGGGCTCGGATCTCGCGTCGCGCGACTCGGCCGGCTGACCTACGGTCGCCCGAGACGACCGACTCCCCCGGCGGTCGCCCGACGGACGGATCGACGTGACCGACTTCCTGGAACCCCCCGTGATCGGCGTGAACCGCTGGCGGCGGTACGGCCACGACCGGGCGTACGTCAGCCTCGGCGAGGCGAAGCTCGGGCACCGAGACCTGAGAACGGGTGCGGTGGTCTCCGAGAACCCGGCGCATCGCGACACCGTCGAGGCAGCCACGGCCGCGCTCTGGCAGGAGTGTCGAGCCGCGCAGTACGCACCTCGCCATGCGTCGACGGCCACGCCCCCGGCCGACGCGGCTGCTGCCGCCACAGCGGAGCGCCCACCCGCTCCGTCGGACGCCGCGTCAGCGCCGGATCGCGATCTGGCCGCGAACCCGCCGGGCGCGGCGGTGCACGCGCGAGCGAAGCAACTGCGTGACGCCGCGCCGGTGCGTACCCGTGTGGCGCGCGTGCTGGGCGTCAAGACCGACGAGCGAGCGTGGCGGATCGGCGGCGACGCCGAGGAGGCGGTCGCCAGACGATTGGCACGACTCGGACCCGGGTGGCGCGTGCTGCACTCCATCCCCGTCGGAGAACGCGGTAGCGACATCGACCATCTCGTCGTCGGACCGGGCGGCGTGTTCACGGTCAACGCCAAGAACCACCCGGACGCCGCCGTCTGGGTCCGGGGCGACACGGTCAAGGTCAACGGCGTCTCCCAGCCCTACGTCCGCAACAGCCGTCACGAGGCGACACGGGCGGGACGCCTGCTCACGGCCAGAGCCGGCTTCGACGTCGAGGTACGCGGAGTGGTCGCGATCATGGGGATGGAACGGGGCTTCACGGTGGTGGAGCAGCCGCGCGACACCGTGGTCATCGTGCCGCGACGGCGCATCGCTGATCACCTGGCCGCGCTGCCCACTGTTCTCGGCCAGCCCTCGATCGCCAGGATCTTCGACGTGGCCCGGCACCTCGCGACCTGGCAACCGGCCACCGTGACATGGTCGGACAGCCTGCTCTAGGCACCTCCGTGGAACCACGTCGATGCCCCGGCGCGCGAGGTGCGACCACGTCGTCGCGGGTACCACCGGTCCGTGACCCGACTGCTGCTGGCGCAGGACGTGTTCCTGCTCGCCCACGACGACGAGTCCGGCAAGAACACCGCGAGCCTGGCGTTGCAGGGGGCGCTGGCCGGCGCGCTGCTGCTCGATCTGGTTGAGCGCGACCTGGTCGTGGTCGGGGACGACTCGGTGCGGGCGACCGACGCGGTCACGGACGACCCGCTGCTCGCACGGGCGCAGCAGGTGGTGCGTGAGCAGGACGAGCCGCGCCGGGTCGGGTGGTGGCTGTCGACGCTGCCGCGCCGGCTCAAGCCGCTGGACCGGACCGTCGGTGAGTCGCTGGTCGAGCGCGGGATCCTCGGCGAGGAGCAGGGCAAGGTCCTCGGCATCTTCTCCACGACCCGGTGGCCGGAGCTGGACCCGGAGCCGGAGCGGCAGCTCCGGGCCGAGCTCGCGGACGCGCTGCTGCAGGAGACCGAGCCGACTCCCCGGGTGTTGCTGCTCGCCGGGTTGCTGTCGCACTACGGGATGGTGGACCGGCTGTTCGAGAAGTCCGACCGCAAGCGAGCGCGGACTCGCGCCGGCGAACTCGCGGAGCTCGCCGAGTCGAGCGACGCGGTGTCCCGGGCCCTCGGGGAGTCCGTCCGGGCCGCTCAAGTGGCGTTGCTCGCCGCGACGGTGGCGACCAACGCGGCGTCGAGGACGGCCTCCACCAACTCCTGACCCGCCGCGGGCCACCCACCGCGGACGATGGACCACTGGCCCGGATGGGTACCGTGCGGGGATGAAGCTGTCCTTCCTCCTCGGCGCCGCCGTCGGCTACACCCTCGGGGCGCGGGCCGGGCGTGAGCGCTACGAGCAGATCGTGTCGGCCGCCACCAAGCTCAAGAGCAGCCAGACCGTCCAGTCCACCGCCGGGGTCCTGCAGGCGCAGGTCGACGAACTGGCGGGCAAGGTTCGGGAGGTCGTCGCCGGCCGCTCCCACGAGCCGGCCGCCCCGCAGGGCGTGAACGGCTACCACCGGTAGGGCTCAGATCTGCGGGAGCTTCGCCGCTTCCTCGGCGGTGAACCGCGCGATTGCGTTCTCGAGCTGGTAGCGCACCATGACGTTGTCCGGTGTCGTGCCCTCGAGGCGCGCCCACCAGGTCAGGCCGTCACGACCCGGGATCCGGCGCGCGACGATCCGCGCCTGACCGCCGACGACCGGCACGATCTCGCTGCGCACCACGCTGGCGTCGACACGGCGCTTCACCTGCCGCGGGACGTCGCCGGGCTCGACCAGCGGCAGCGCCGCCGGTGAGCGGTCGACCAGCACCAGGTCGTCGACGAGGTCGGCTTCGACCACGATGAGCACGCCGTCGCGCCAGACGGCCTTGTCGACCCGCTCCCACGGGATGCGGCGCATCGCCGCGGGATCGTCGCCCGCGACCGGCCACCACAGACCCCGCACCGACGCCACGACGTAGCGGTCCCCCGCGACGGTCGCCCAGGCGACCACTCGGTCGTCGCGGTCGACGGCGGCGATCATGGACGTCACGGTGGAGTCGAGCTTGCGGCGCTTGAACATCACGAGGCCCCGATCATGCGTTCGCGCAACACCCGGCGGTGCTTCTCCAGGGCAAGCAGTTCCGCGAACGCCTTCTGGTGGCCGTCGGGGTCCTCGAGCGGGTTCATGCGCTGCACGCGGGACTTCACCGTCGCAATCTGCCGGTCGAACACCACCGCCTGCAACGCGTCGAGCTGGGCCTGCACGTACGGCTCGACGTCGAAGGTTGGTGCACGGTGCAACGGTTCGACGCTGGCGGCGATCGCGACGCGCTTGACGGGGTCGGGCAGCAGTTCCACCGCCCCGGCGCCGGCGTCGACCAACGCGGCCGTGCCGCCCGCGGCGGCGATCGCCGCGACGAGCGCGCGGTGGTCGGGGACGAGGAAGGCCTCCGGCGGCAAGACGTCGAACGACGGCCCGGCGACCCCGGGGTGCTGCATGACGACCTTGAGCACCTCGCGTTCGAGGGTCACCGTGGCGTCGTCGACCACCCGCTTGGGCGCCGGGCCACCCTGCGCGGAGTCGCGGCCCGACCGCACCATCGCGACGACCCGGTTGGGGTCGGGCAGCCCGACCAACCCGGCGAGGCGGACGGCGTAGGAGTCACGGACCGCGGTGTCCTTGATCTGCTTGACCAGCGGCACGGCCCGCACGAGCGCTCCCTCGCGACCCTCGACGGTGTCGAGGTCGAACCGGCCCACCGTGGCGCGCAGCACGTACTCGACCAGGGGGATCCGGGAGGCGATGAGGTCGCGGACCGCGACGTCGCCGCCCTTCTGCCGCAGGTCGTTGGGGTCCAGGCCGTTCGGCTCGATGGCGACGAAGGTCTGGCCCATGAACTTCTGGTCGTCCTTGAACGCGCGCTCGGCGGCCTTCATCCCGGCTTCGTCGCCGTCGAAGGTGAACACGACCTGGCCGGTGTAGGTGTCGGAGTCGAGCAGCATCCGGCGCAGCATCGCCACGTGTTCGTCACCGAACGCCGTGCCGCAGGTGGCCACCGCGGTGGTCTCCCCGGCGAGGTGGCAGGCCATGACGTCGGTGTAGCCCTCGACCACGACGGCCTTGTGCTGACGGGCCATGTCCTTGCGCGCGAGGTCCAGGCCGTAGAGCACCCGTGACTTCTTGTAGAGCTCGGTCTCCGGGGTGTTGAGGTACTTGGCCTCGATCGGGTCGTCATCGAACAGGCGGCGCGCGCCGAAGCCGACGACGTCGCCGCCCGCCTCCCGGATCGGCCACAGCAGCCGGCGGCGGAACCGGTCGAGCAGGCCGCGTTGCCCCTCGCGGCTGACGCCCGCCGCCACGAGGTCGGCCGGGGCGAAGCGCTTGGCCAGCAGGTACTTGGTGAGGCCGTCCCATGCGATCGGGGCGAAGCCACACCCGAAGTGTTCGGCCGCCGCCTCGTCGAAGCCGCGCTCGAGGAGGAAGGTGCGGGCGATCTCGGCGTCGGGGGTGCGCAGCTGCTCGGCGTAGAACGACGCGGCCAGCGCGTTGATCTCCAGCAGCCGCGGCCGCTGCGCCGCCGCCTTCGCCCGCTTCGGGTCGACCGGGCCGTCGACGTAGCGCAGCTGGATGCCGGTCTTGGCGGCCAGCCGCTCGACGCTCTCGGTGAAGCCGACGTTCTCGGTCTCCATGACGAACCGGAAGACGTCGCCGCCCTTGCCGCACCCGAAGCAGTGGTAGAAGCCCTTCGCCGGCGAGACCTGGAACGACGGCGACTTCTCGTCGTGGAACGGGCACAGGCCCTTGAGGTTGCCGCCGCCGGCGTTGCGCAGGGCGACGTGCTCACCCACGATGTCGGCGATCGGGTTCCGGTCGCGGACCGCGGCGACGTCCTCGTCACGGATCCGGCCTGGCACGGCGCCGAGTCTAGGCCGCGGGCCCGGTCGGCCCCACGGGTCGGGCACGGGCCTGTGGAAAACCCGTCGACACCCCCGGGCCTCCGGGCGTAGGAAGGACGCGTCCTGTTCCCGGCGGAAGGCCCCCCGTTGTACCTCTGAAGCGCCCCGACCGTTCGTCGTCGCGTGCCGTTTCCGGAGGTTCTCCGTGTCCACACCCGCCCCTGCCGTCGTCGTCACCGACCTCGGCTTCTCCTGGCCGGACGGCTCCCCCGTCCTCTCCGGGTTCTCCACCACCATCGGCGCCGGCCGCTCGGGACTCGTCGGCGTCAACGGCAGCGGCAAGTCCACATTGCTGCGCCTGATCGCCGGCGAGCTGACCGCCGCCACGGGGTCGGTCGCCGTGCACGGCCGACTCGGCTACGTGCCGCAGCGCCCGCCCGCAGGCACCGGTGACAGCGTCGCCCGGGTGCTCGGCGTCGAGGCCGCCCTGACGGCGCTGCGGGCCATCGAGGCCGGTGACGCGTCCGAGCGGCACTTCGCCGCGGTCGGTGACGACTGGGATGTCGAGGAACGCGCCCGGGCCACCCTGGACCGGCTCGGGCTCACCGCCATTGAACTCGACCGTTGCACCCAACAACTGTCCGGCGGCGAGGCCGTCCTGTTGCGGCTGGCGGCGGAACTCCTGCGTGCACCGGACGTCCTGCTGCTCGACGAGCCGACCAACAACCTCGACACCGAGGCCCGCGAGCGGCTGTACGCGGCGGTGCGCGGGTGGGCCGGAACCCTCGTCGTCGTCACTCACGACCGGGAACTGCTCGGCCTGGTCGACCGTATCGGCGATCTGCGCGACGGAGCCGTGCGCTGGTACGGCGGGGCGTGGGACGACTACCGCGCGGCCGTCGCCGCCGAGCAGGAGACCGCGGAACGCCAGGTCCGCGCGGCCGAGGACGACGTCCGCCGCCAGGAGCACGAGCTCGCGGCGGCCCGGGTCGCGCTCGACCGGCGGGCGCGGTACGGACAGAAGATGTGGGACACCAAGCGCGAACCCAAGATCGTCATGGGGGCGCGCAAACGCGATGCGCAGGTGTCGGCCGGCAAGCACCGGACACTGCACAGCGGCAAGGTCGACGAGGCCCGGGCGCGGTTGCGCGAGCGGGAGGACGCGGTGCGCGACGACCCGTCCATCCGCGTCGACCTCCCGGACTCCGAGGTACCCGCCGGGCGCACCGTGCTGACCCTGCGGGGGCTGGTGACCCGCGCGGGCCCGGTGCCGGACCTCGACGTGTTCGGCCCGGCCCGGGTGGCGGTCACCGGACCGAACGGCGCGGGCAAGACCACCCTGCTCGACACCGTGGTCGGTCGGCTCGCCCCGGTCGCGGGTGAGGCGCGCGTCGCCGTGCCGTGGCGCTACCTGCCCCAGCGGCTCGACGTGCTCGACCCCGACCGGTCGGTCGTCGAGAACGTCGCGGCGGTCGCGCCCGAGGCCACCGTCCAGCAGATCCGCGACCGGCTCGCACGCTTCCGGTTCCGCGGCGCCGCGGCCGAGGCCCGGGCGGGCACGCTGTCCGGTGGCGAACGGTTCCGCGCGGCGCTCGCCGCGCTGCTGCTGGCCCAGCCCACACCCCAGCTGCTGGTCCTCGACGAGCCGACCAACAACCTCGACCTCGCGAGCGTCGCCGCCCTCACCGACGCGCTCCACGCCCACCGCGGCGCGCTGCTGGTCGTCAGCCACGACCGGGCGTTCCTCGACGACCTCGCCCTCACCCGCGAGATCTCGCTGGATCCGCCGGAGACTCCAGGAGTCCTAGCGTCGCTGTAGGAGGCTCGCAGCAGCGCTCAGACTCCAGGAGTCCGGTGCGGGAGGGTCAGGGGGTGGCGAGCAGGCGCGCGTGGGTGGCCCGGGCGGCGGAGTCGGTCATGGTGGCGACCTGGTCGACGACGAGACGCAGCCGGCCGTCGTCGCTCGCCGCCTCCCACGCCGGGCGCAGGGCGGGTGCGACGCCGTCGGGGCCGCGGGTGACGAGCAGTTCGACCAGCTCGACCAGCAGGCGGCGCTCGTCGGCCTTGAGCGGCTCGACCTCCGGGCGTTGCATGACGTAACGCAGCGCCACCGCCTTGAGCAGCGCGCACTCGGCGACGATGTCGCTCGGGACCTCGAAGGTGCCGGTGTAGCGGGTGAGCTCGTGCGACGACGCCGCGACGGCCGCGCCGACGAACCGGCCGGTCAGCTCGGAGGTGGCCCGCTTGGCCGCGGACAGGGCGCCGAAGGAGCGGCCGACGCCCGCGAGGTCGACCAACGCCGGCAGGGCCAGCAACCGGTCGAGGACGGGTTCGAGGTCGAGGACGCTCACGCCGTCGAGGAAGTGCGCGGCGGCCAGACGGCACAGTTCCTGGCGGTCGGCGAGGGTGAGGGTGTCGAGGCGTATCAGGCCGCTGTGCACGCCGTCCTCGAGGTCGTGCACGGAGTAGGCGACGTCGTCGGCCCAGTCCATGACCGCCGCCTCGGCGCACCGCGCCCCATCGGGAGCGCCCGCCCGCATCCACTCGAACGCGGGCAGGTCGTCGGCGTACACGCCGAACTTGCGGCGCCCCGCCTGCCGCTGCCACGGGTACTTCGACGCGGCGTCGAGCACGGCGCGGGTGAGGTTGAGACCCGCACCCTCCACCCGGGCCTCGAGGCGGGTGAGCACGCGGAAGGTCTGGGCGTTGCCCTCGAACCCGCCGATGGCCGCGGCGACGACGTCGAGCGCGTCCTCGCCGTTGTGGCCGAACGGCGGGTGACCGAGGTCGTGGGCGAGGCCTGCGGCGTCGACGACGTCGGGGTCGACCCCCACCGCCTCCCCCATCTCACGGGCGATCTGGGCGACCTCGAGGGAGTGGGTGAGGCGGGTGCGCGGGAAGTCGTCCTCGCCGGGCGCGACGACCTGGGTCTTGTCAGCGAGGCGCCGGAACCCGTGCGAGTGCAGGATCCGGGCGCGGTCACGCGCGAACGGGCTGCGGCGCTGTTCGCGCTCGCCGACGGCGCCACGCTTGGCGGGTTCGGCGACGAGCCGGGCGCGCGCGGCGTCGTCGTAGGAGGGGACGGTCAGCTCAGACCTGCTCGTCGACCCACTCGACGAACCGCAGCAGGCTGTCGATCCACGAGCCCACCGCGTACTTCAGCTGGGCCCGCGTCGCGCCCAGTTCGAAGTCCTGGCACTGCTCGGCGCAGATGCCGACCATGCCGTCGTCGGGCAGGACGCTGTACGCCTTCGGCGAGAGCTTGGTGCGGTTCCAGTCGTCGAGCATGACGATCAACGCCGTGCGCGACTCCACCGGGAAGCGGCGGTTGAGGTAGGCGCGGGCCTGCAGCACCTCGCCCTGCTGGCCGTAGGAGAAGAAGTACACGCTGTACTTCTCCCACCGGACCACGAGGTCGCCGTCGTCGTCGATGCCGTGCGTCAACCCGAACTCGTCGAGGATCTGCTGCAGCAACGCGGTGGTCGGCAGCACCAGCGTGCTGCCACCCGGGCGCGTGCCCCGCGACTCGGTGCTCGGCGAACTGAGCGTGGACAGGTCGGACCGGGCCGCAGGCGTCGCCCGCTGCCCCCGCCACCGGAACATGTCCCCGACCCTACCGACGTGCGTCGGGGTCCGCCCTACGAGGTCACGTGGCTGTCGCCGTGCTCCAGCGTCGCCCGGCCGGCCTCGAGCCGCGCGACCGGGACGCGGAACGGCGAGCAGGACACGTAGTCGATCCCGACCTTGTCGAAGAAGCGCACCGACTCGGGGTCGCCGCCGTGCTCGCCGCACACCCCGGCCTTCAGCCCCGGCCGCATCGAACGGCCCTTCTCGACGCCGATGCGGACCAGCTCGCCGACGCCCTCCTCGTCGATGGACTCGAACGGGCTGACCCCGAAGATCCCCTTCTCGAGGTAGTGCGAGAAGAACGCGGCCTCGACGTCGTCGCGGGAGAAGCCCCAGGTGGTCTGGGTCAGGTCGTTGGTGCCGAAGGAGAAGAACTCGGCGGCTTCGGCGATGTGGTCGGCGGTGAGCGCCGCGCGGGGCAGCTCGATCATGGTGCCGACGAGGAAGTCGAGGTGGGCGCCGGTCTCGGTCCGGACCTCGCGGGCGACCTGGATGATCGCGTCCTTGACGCTCTCCAGCTCCTGCACGGCGCCGACCAGCGGCACCATGATCTCCACGCGGGGGACCCCGCCGGCGCGCTGACGTTCCGCGGCCGCCTCGAGGATCGCGCGCGCCTGCATCTCGAACAGCCCGGGGATGACGAGGCCGAGCCGCACGCCGCGGAGCCCGAGCATGGGGTTCGACTCGTGCAGGGTCTTGACGGCCTGGAGCATGCGCAGGTCACCCTCGCGGGCCTCCCCGCGCGACTCGGCGACGGCCACCCGCACCGAGAGCTCGGTGATGTCGGGCAGGAACTCGTGCAGCGGCGGGTCGAGCAGCCGGATGGTGACCTGCAGGCCGTCCATGGCCTCGAAGATCTCGACGAAGTCGCTCTTCTGCAGCGGTAGCAGCTCGGCGAGCTGCGCCTCGCGCTCCTCGTCGGTGTCGGCGAGGATCAGCTTCTCGATCATCGGCCGACGGTCACCGAGGAACATGTGCTCGGTGCGGCACAGACCGATGCCCTGTGCACCGAAGCGGCGGGCGCGGGCGGAGTCGTCGGCGTTGTCGGCGTTGGTGCGCACGGCCATGCGACGGACGCCGTCGGCGTGGCGCATCATGCGGTCGACGGCGCGGACCAGTTCGTCGGCGCCGGAGTCGCCGGTGTCGACCGAGGGGTCGAGTTCACCCTCGAAGTAACGCACGACCGGGCTGTCGACCACGGGTACCTCACCGAGGAAGACCTCGCCGGTGGTGCCGTCGATCGAGATGACGTCGCCCTCCTGGACCTCGACGCCACCCTTGGCCCGGAACTTGCGGGTCTTGGTGTCGACGTCGAGGGATTCCGCGCCACACACGCAGGTCTTGCCCATGCCGCGGGCGACGACGGCCGCGTGCGAGGTCTTGCCACCTCTCGACGTCAAGATACCGTTGGAGACGATCATGCCCTCGAGGTCGTCGGGGTTGGTCTCGCGGCGGACGAGGATGACCTGCTCGCCGGAGCGGGTCCACTTCTTCGCGGTGTAGGTGTCGAAGACGACCTTGCCGGTGGCCGCGCCGGGCGACGCGTTCATGCCCTTGGCGATGAGCTTCTTCTCCACGCCGTCGTCGAAGCGTGGGAACATCAACTGCGAGAGCTGCGCGCCCGTGACGCGGGTGAGCGCCTCGTCCATGTCGATGATGCCTTCGTCGACCAGCTGGGTCGCGACCCGGAACGCGGCGGCGGCGGTGCGCTTGCCGACGCGGGTCTGCAACATCCACAGCTTGCCGGACTCGATGGTGAACTCGATGTCGCAGAGGTCCTGGTAGTGACCCTCGAGCGTCGCCATGATCTCGAGCAGCTGGTCGTACGACTTCTTGTCGATCTGCTCGAGGTCTGCGAGCGGGACGGTGTTGCGGATACCCGCCACGACGTCCTCACCCTGGGCGTTCTGCAGGTAGTCGCCGTAGATGCCCTGAGCGCCGCTGGCGGGGTCGCGGGTGAACGCGACGCCGGTGCCGGACTCCATGTCGAGGTTGCCGAACACCATGGCGACGATGCTGACGGCGGTGCCGAGATCGGCCGGGATGCGTTCCTGGCGGCGGTACAGCACGGCACGGTGGCTGTTCCACGATTCGAACACGGCCTTGACCGCGAGGTCCATCTGCTCACGCGGATCCTGCGGGAACTCGCGGCCGGCGTGCTTGACCACGACCTCCTTGTAGGTGTCGACGAGCTTGCGCAGGTCGTCGGCGTCGAGGTCGAGGTCGTTGGTCGAGCCCTTGGCGGACTTCGCGGCCTCCAGGGCGTCGTGGAAGTGCTCGCTGTCGACGCCCATCACCGTCGAGCCGAACATCGACACCAGCCGGCGGTAGGAGTCGAACGCGAACCGTTCGTTGGCCGCCTGGCTCGCGAGCCCACGGACCGACTGGTCGTTGAGCCCGATGTTGAGGACCGTGTCCATCATCCCGGGCATCGAGAACTTGGCACCGGAACGCACCGACACCAGCAGCGGATCGTCGGACTGACCGAGCTTCTTGCCCATCGTCCGTTCGAGGGTCGCGAGGTGTTCGTCGACCTCCGCGGCGAGGCCGTCGGGGTTGCGACCGGACTTCAGGTAGGCCTGGCACGCCTCGGTGGTGATGATGAACCCCGGTGGGACCGGCAGGCCGAGGTTGGTCATCTCGGACAGGTTCGCGCCCTTGCCACCCAGCAGGTCCTTCTGGTCCTTGCTGCCCTGGCTGAAGTCGTAGACGAACGTCGGCATGGGGCGACGTTAGAGCCCGCAAGCGGTTGCTGGCGTCGTGCAAGGGTGGGTGTCACACCCCGTGAACGTCTCACCCGGCGACGTCACAGGCCGGCGTCACCCGCCGCTGTGCTCGGTCTCCGCGCCGAACGGGACGCTGCGGTCGTGCCGGTCGGCGAGCCATCCCTCGGGCAGGACGACAGCGCGTTCGGTGCTGGTGCGCCCGCGCGGTTGCCCGACGACGGACTCCGGGTACGGCGCGGTGTGGTCGAGCTGCGCCAACAGGTCGTCGAGTTCGGCCAGTGAGCTGATCTGCGCCAGTGCCTTGCGCAACTCACCGCCGGCCGGGAAACCCTTGAGGTACCAGGCGATGTGCTTGCGGAACTCGGTGCAGCCGCGCTGCTCCCCCGCCCACGCCGACAGCAGTTCGGCGTGCCGGCGCATCGTGGCCGCGACCTCGCCGAGACTCGGCCGGGCCCGCCATGAGGACCCGGCGAACGCGGCCGCCAGGTCGGCGAACAGCCAGGGGCGTCCGAGGCACCCACGCCCGATGACGACGCCGGCGGCACCGGTCTCGGCCAGCATGCGCAGGGCGTCGTCGGCCTCCCAGACGTCGCCGTTGCCCAGCACCGGCACGTCGAGCAGGTCGACGAGGTCGGCGATGGCGTCCCAGTGGGCGTGGCCGCTGTAGAACTGCGCGGCCGTGCGCCCGTGCAGCGTGACGGCGGCGACGCCCGCCTCCTGAGCCCGCAGCCCGGCCTCGCGGTACGTGAGGTGTTCGGGGTCGATGCCCATGCGCATCTTCACGGTCACCGGCACCCGGCCGTCGGCTGCCTGCACCGCGGCGGTCACGACGTCGGAGAACAGGTCGATGCGCCACGGCAACGCCGATCCCCCGCCCTTGCGGGTCACCTTGGGCACGGGGCAGCCGAAGTTGAGGTCGACGTGGTCGGCGAGGTCGCGCTCGACCACGATCCGCACGGCCTGGGCGACGACGGCCGGGTCGACGGCGTACAGCTGCAGGCTGCGGGGTGTCTCGACCGGGTCGAACTCGATGAGCTGCATCGTCTTGGGGTTGCCCTCGACGAGCGCCCGCGAGGTGATCATCTCGCTGACGTAGAGGCCCTGGCCCTGCTCACGGCACAGCACACGGAACGCGGTGTTGGTGATGCCCGCCATGGGCGCGAGCACCACCGGCGGATCGGCCACGACGCCCTCGGCGAGGCGCAGCGGCGCGACCACCGGGGCGGGGGCGAGGGCTGTCACCCCTCCTTTGTACCGAAGGGGTTCCGACCCGCCCTACTTCTCCTCGAACTGACGCCCGCAGATCAACGCGTCGCCGTCGAGCGATCGCAGCACCGCCTTGTAGTCCAGCGTGGTGTCGCTGCCGTCGTCGAGGGTCACCGCGAGGTCGTACTCGAGCGATCGGGCGCCGCCGTCGGTGTCGGTGCCGAGGTAGCTGCTCTTGTCGAAGTCGATGGTGAAGCCCGCCTCGGAGTCGGTGTCGGACAGCTCGTTCTCGAAGTCGTCGCGGTACTCGGGGCAGACGTAGTCGAGCGCGCCGTCGATGTCGCCGGCGTCGGCCGCGCCCCAGAACGCGCCCATGGTGTCGCGGGCGTCGGCCTCGCTGGGCGGGTCCGTGTCGTAGTCGCCGCTCGGGGAGTCGGTGCTGCTCGGGGAGTCGGTGGAGCCGTCGGTGGGGTCGTCGCTCGAGTCGCCTGTGGCGGTCGGCGATCCCGTCCCGAAGTCCGGCGACGAACTGACCGGGGTCGGGGTCCCACTGCCCTGGCCGACCGGCTTGTCGTCACCGGAGAACGCGCCGGTGGCCGCGGCGACGGCCACGCCGCCTCCGCCCAGCACGACGAGGACCACGGCGACGATCGCGACGATGCGGCCGGTGTTGCTCTTCTTCGGGGGCGTGGCGCCCGGCGGCGGGCCGAAGGGGCCGCCGTAGCCGCCCGAGCCGTAGCCGCCCGAGCCGTAGCCGCCCTGGTCGGCGGCGGGCTGGCCGTACCCGGACTGGCCGTACGCGGGCTGGCCGTAGCCGGGCTGGCCGTAGGACGGTTCCGGGGTGCCCGGCTGTCCGCCGTACCCGGGCTGCTGTCCGCCGTACCCGGGCTGCTGTCCGCCGTACCCGGGCTGCTGGCCGCCGTAGCCTGGCTGCTGCTGCCCGTAGCCCGGCTGGGAGCCGTAGGCGGGCGGACCGCTGGAGCCCGGCTGCCCGTACCCGGGTCCCGATCCGTACGACGGATCGCCGTACCCGCCCGACTGCCCTGGCCCGCTCATGCGCCGTCCCCTCCGCGTCCACCGCCCCGCGCTCGCAGGGTCGAGACCGTGCCCGTACCGGACTCGTACCGGCTCACGGTAGAGAAGGTTCCCCCCGGACGACACCTGAACCACGTCCTGGGACGCGATCGGGCAACGGGCCGCGCCGCGACCGCCGGGCCTCGACCCGACGGACGACCAGTTCGAGCAGGACCGCGAGCGCCCACCCGATGAGGATGTCGGTGACGTAGTGCTCGGCGGTGTAGACCAGCGTGAACGCCATGGCGAGCGGGTAGACGGCCAGCAGCACCCGCCACCCGCGACGCACCCGCGGCCACAGGAACAGCGTGACCAGCAGGGTGATCCCGGCGTGCAGGCTGGGGATGGCCGCGACGAGGTTGACGCTCGCCTGCCCCTTGTGGAGCAACTCGCCGGCCGTCCGCAGGTGCAGGACGCCGAAGCCGCGGCCGGACAGCCGTTGGACCGCCACCGCCGGGTCCGCGGTCGCGGTCTCGTACGGGCCGAGCAGGCCGTTGCCCTCGACCCCTCGCGGTGCCCACGCGTCCATGCACGGCGGGTGCGAGGGGTGGTCCGCGACCTCGGCGACCGTGCACTGCGAGGCGGCCCACGGTGGAGCGGCGGGCATCGCGACGAACACCACGACCCCGAGGAAGCTCAGGGCGACGAACCGGACGGCGAAGCGCCGGAACTC
Organism: Jatrophihabitans sp. YIM 134969; assembly: GCF_054456675.1. Lineage (NCBI taxonomy): Bacteria > Bacillati > Actinomycetota > Actinomycetes > Jatrophihabitantales > Jatrophihabitantaceae > Jatrophihabitans > Jatrophihabitans sp. YIM 134969. The sequence continues at coordinate 5,631 of NZ_JBTJEQ010000037.1, read as the reverse complement.
GGCGCGGCCGCGCAGCCACAGCCGCCCGGCGAGCAGATAGGGGACGAAGTAGAAGGACAGGTAGACCAGGCTGACGCCGCCCTCCCACCACGGCGGGCGGCCCTGCTTGAGGTGCTCCTGCAGCCAGGTCGTGGGGACGCTGCCGAACCCGACGACCCGGTCGACGTCGACCTGCCAGAGCCACTGGGTCGGCGCCCCGACCACAGCGGCGAGCCCGCGGGTGTAGTCGTAGAGCACCAACACCGCCACGAACGGCAGCCAGTCGACGAGCACCGACCACAACGGGCGCCGGCCGAGGCTCCAGACCAGCAGGCCGACCACCGTGATGACGATGATCGTCTCGCGGTCGAGCGGGATGCCGTTGCGGCTGACCCAGACCGCCGTCGCCGCCGCCCAGACCGCCACCGCCACGCGCCGCCACCACACCAGCCGACGTACGGGCGCGCCGTCGCGGCCACCGTCCGGTGGCTCCGCGGACGCCTCCCGTTCACCGGCCGGGTCGGTGTCCACCCCGGACTCGGACACGACCACGACGGGTCAGCCCGGCTCGGGCGCGAGGTCGGTGGCGCCGTCGGCCACCCGGCCGGGTTCGGCCGTCACCAACTGCTCGAACCCGCTGACCGCGCCGTCGGCGAGGTAGAACAGCGGGGTCGCGGTCATCTTCACCTCGGCATTGCCGAGCGCCCGCCGGTACGACCCGACGGTGTCCCACTCGGTGACCAGCACCCAGGCGTCGGCGTCGTCGGTGGCCCGGCCGAGGCTGCCGCGCACGAACCCCGGGCGGCGCGAGAGCACCTCGAGCGACGCCTTGCCGAGGGCGCGGAGGTCCGCGCCCGCGTGCGGCGGGGCGAGGTGGACAACGGAGAGCACGGGACGCGCCTACGCCGTGCCGAACCGGCGCTCGCGGCCGGCGAAGTCGAGGCAGGCGTCCCAGAGGTGACGGCGGTCGAAGTCCGGCCACGGGGTGTCGACGAACGCCAGTTCGGCGTAGGCCGACTGCCAGAGCAGGAAGTTGCTGGTGCGCTGCTCGCCGGACGAGCGGACGAACAGGTCGACGTCGGGGAGGTCGGGTTCGTCGAGGTGGGCCTGGATGGTCCGCTCGTCGATCTTGGCCGGGTTCAGCTCGCCGGCCGCGACCTTGGCCGAGATGGCCCGGACGGCGTCGACGATCTCGGCCCGCCCGCCGTAGTTCACGCAGAACTGCAGGGTGAGCCGGTCGTTGTCGCGGGTGTACTCCTCGGCGTCCTCGAGTTGGTCGATGACGCTGCGCCAGAGCCGCGGCCGGCGTCCGGCCCAGCGGATGCGGACGCCGAGCGCGCCGAGTTCGTCGCGACGACGGCGGATCACGTCCTTGCTGAACCCCATGAGGAAGCGGACCTCCTCCGGGGTGCGGCGCCAGTTCTCGGTCGAGAACGCGTAGGCCGACACCGTGCCGATGCCGATCTGCATCGCGCCGTACAGGACGTCCATGAGGGCGGCCTCGCCGGCGCGGTGGCCCTCGGTGCGGGGCAGACCACGGGCCTTCGCCCACCGGCCGTTGCCGTCCATGACGACCGCGACGTGACGCGGGACGGTGCCCGGCGCGAACTCCGGGGGCTCGACGCCGGTGGGGTGCGGCGGAGGGTCCGGCCAGCGGACGCGGGACCCGGTTCCGACCTGCACGGCCCTACGGTAGCGAGACGGCCGCGACCACCGGGGCGGGCGCGCGGTCGACGTGCGGCAGCGAGCGCAGCCCCCGCTCGAGGTGCCACTGCAGGTGGGCCGCGATCAACCCGCTCGACTCGCGGCGGGTGGTGCTGTCGGTGGCGTCGGCCGCGGGCCAGTCGCCGCCGAGCAGCGCGACCATGAGGTCGATCGCGGCGGGGGCCGGGCGCGGGGAGCCGGCCGGGCGGCAGGTCGGGCAGACCGCACCGCCCGCGGCGACGTGGAACGCGGCGTGCGGACCCGGCGCGGAGCACACGGCGCACTCGGTGAGGGCGGGTTCCCACCCGGCCCAGCTCATGGCCCGGATGAAGAAGGCGTCGAGTACCAGACCCGGCGCGTGCTCGCGTTCGCCGAGGACCCGCAGCGCGCCCAGGGTGAGCAGGTAGAGCCGCAGGGCGGGTTCACCTTCGTCGGTGAGCCGTTCGGCCGTCTCGAGGATGGCCGAGGCGGTGGTCCAGCGGCTGTAGTCCGAGGCGAGCCGGGCCCCGTAGGGGTGGATGGACTCGGACTGGGTGACCAGGTCGAGCGGGCGGCCGCGCACCGGGATGTTCATCGGGTCGGTGAGCCGGGTGTGCAGTTGCACGTCGACGTGCGAGCCGGGTTCGAGGCGGGCGCCGTGCTTGCTGGTGGTGCGCCGCACGCCCTTGCCGACGGCCCGGATGCGGCCGTGGGTGCGGGTCAGCAGGGTGATGATGCGGTCGGCCTCGCCCAGCTTGTGGACGCGCAGCACGACCGCCTCGTCACGGTAGAGCGGCACGGTTCCCATCGTCCCACGCAGCGGTGTCCGGTCCGGGCTGCCGCGCCCGGTCCCGGAGGTGGCGGCGGACCGCGGCGAAGGTCGCGAGGCCCGCGAGCGCGCCCAGCGCCGCGGCGGGCCACGGGATGCGCAGCGCGACGTCGGCTCCGACGTGGTCGGCGACCAGGCCGATGACCGGGGCGATCACGCCCGCCCCCACGTTGAGGCCGGTGTTGACCCAGGCCATCGACTCGGTGAGCCGCTCGGGCGGGGTGATCCGTTCGGCGGTGCCGAAGCTCGCGATGAGCATGGGGGCGGTGGCGAGCCCGACGAGGAACAGCAACGGCGCGAGCACCCCGACGTCCGGCACGAGGTACAGCAGCACCGGCATGACGCCGAAGACGAACGCCTGGTCGCGCAGCCGGGTCTCGACCGGCCGCCGCCACCGCACGGCGCCGTAGAGCAGACCCGCCACCCCGCTGCCGAACGCGAAGCAGGCGAGCACCGCGCCGGACCACGAGTCGTAGCCCGCCTGACCGACGTACGCGATCGTGGCGACGTCGACGCCGCCGAGCGTCATCCCGACGAACGCGAGGGTCGCGACGACCAGCAGGATCGGGCCGGTCGGGATCGGCGGGCGGGGGGCGTCGCCGTGGGTGACCACGGCCTCGCCGCCCGGCGCGAGACCGAGACCGACGGCGCCGGCACCCGCGAGCACCGCGATGAGCACGAACGACGCCAGCGGGTCCAGCTGGGTGGCGACGACGCTGGCGACGATCGGTCCGGACACGAAGATGACCTCGTCGAGCGTCGACTCCAGCGAGAACGCGGTGGTCAACTGCTCCCGCCGGCCGCCGAACACGCCCGCCCAGCGGGCGCGGACGAGCGCGCCGACCGACAGGTAGGAGAAGCCGATGACGACGGCGACGGCCAGCAGGACCCAACGGGGCTGATCGGTGAGGACGGCCGCGATCAACCCGGCCACGGCCGCGGTGTGGATGCTGGTCCAGAGGGCCAGCACCGGGCGTTGCCCGCGGCGGTCGGCCGAGCGGCTGAGGACCGGACCGCCCACCGCCGCGCCCGCGATGTAGGCGCCGGTGAGGTAGCCGCCGAAGGCGTAGTCGCCGTCGCGCAGGGAGATCAGCAGCACCAGGCTGACCGGGTACATGGACAGCGGCAGCCGCATGACGAACGCGCTGAGGCAGAACCGCAGTGCGCCCGGCGCCTGCAGCACCGAGCGGTAGGGCGTGAACATCAGGAGCCCGGTCGTCCCATCAGAACCCCCCCACTAGAAGCCCAGTCGGTCCAGCTTCTTGGGGTCACGCTGCCAGCCGGCCATGACCGCGACGTGCAGGTCGAGGTGCACCCGGTGGCCGAGCAGCACCTCGATGTCGCGGCGGGCGGTGATGCCGATGTTCTTCAGCTTGCTGCCCTTGGCGCCCAGCACGATCGGCTTCTGCGACGACCGCTCGAGGTGGATGGTCGCGTAGATCTTGGTGAACGGTTCGCCGCTCGCCCGGGTGTCGTCGATCATCTCCTCGACGGTCACGGCGATGGAGTGTGGCAGCTCCTCCCGCGCACCGGCCAGCGCCGCCTCGCGCACCAGTTCGGCGATGCGGGTCTCGACGCCGTCGTCGGTGACGTCCTCGGGCGGGTAGAGCAGGCCGCCCTCGGGGAGCTGGGCGATGAGCAGGTCGCGCAGCAGGTCGACCTGTTCGCCGCGCACCGCTGACACCGGCACGATCTCGGCGAAGTCACCGAGCTCGGAGACCGCCAGCAGCTGGGTGGCGACCTTCTTCGGGGCGGTGGTGTCGATCTTGGTGACGATGGCGACCTTGGGGACCTTCAACGCGGCGATGGCCTCGGCGATGTAGCGGTCGCCCGGCCCGACCTTCTCGTCGGCCGGCAGGCAGAACCCGACGACGTCGACCTCGGCCATGGTGTCGCGGACGACGTCGCCCAGGCGCTGCCCGAGAAGCGTGCGCGGTCGGTGCAGGCCCGGGGTGTCGACGACGACCAGCTGGCCGACCTCGGTGGTGCGGATGCCACGGATCGCGCGCCGGGTCGTCTGCGGCGCGGGGCTGGTGATGGCGACCTTCTCGCCGACCAGGGCGTTCATGAGGGTCGACTTGCCGGCGTTCGGACGACCCACGAACGCGCAGAACCCCGACCGGAACCCCTCTGCCACCACGGGTCCATGGTCCCACGCCCATACTGCCGCCGTGGACGACGTCGTCGAGCGCCTCCGGACGGCGGGCTGCGTGTTCGCCGAGGACGAGGCCGCGGTGCTGCGCGAGGCCGCCGCCGACCCGGCGGAGCTCGAGACCCTCGTCGCCCGCCGCGTGGCCGGGGAGCCGCTGGAGACCGTCGTGGGGTGGGTCGAGTTCGCCGGTCGCCGGTGGATCGTCGAGCCCGGGGTGTTCATCCCGCGCGCCCGCACGGTCGTCCTCGTCGAGGCCGCGCTGGAGCTGGTCGACGACGGTGACGTGCTGGTCGATCTCTGCGCGGGCGTCGGGGCGATCGGCGGGGCGGTCGCCGCGGCCCGACCGGGTGTGGTGGTCCACGCCGCCGAGCTCGACCCGGTCGCGGTGGACTGCGCACGACGCAACCTCACGCCGTTCGGCGCCCACGCCTGGGCGGGCGACCTGTTCGACGCCCTGCCGGCCGGGTTGCGCGGCACGGTCGACGTCGTCGTCGCGAACGCGCCCTACGTGCCGACCGATGCCATCGCCACCATGCCGCCGGAGGCGCGCGACCACGAACCCCACGTCGCCCTCGACGGCGGTCCTGACGGCCGCGACGTCGCCCGCCGCATCCTCGCGGCCGCGCCGACCTGGTTGCGGCCGGGCGGCCACCTGCTCGTCGAGACCGGCGAGGTCCTCGCCGACGGCCTTGCAGACCTCTTCGAAAGCGCCGGCCTGCTCGACGTCACCGTGCTGCACGACAACGACCACGACGGCACCGCCGTGGCCGGACGGACCCACGCGCAAATCTCCGACTGAACCTCGACTCGAACTCGAGGCGCGGACCGGCGATCCCGTCGACCCTCCCGCCGACGCTCGCAGATTGCACCGCGGGAACGGTTGTGGTCTGTCGGGACATCGCTGACAGGTTTCTGTCGGGACATCGCTGACAGTCATGATCGACTAGCCGGTGGTGGGGCGAGGTCGGCGGGCGCGGTAGTCATGGTC
>NZ_JBTJEQ010000036.1:0-51624 GCF_054456675.1 Jatrophihabitans sp. YIM 134969 | reverse complement strand
CGAGTCGGCTCGTGGGCGACGGCTGGCGTGGCCGCCGGGCCGCCCGCGGCGTGCGGCCGGCGGCGTGGCCCACGCGCAGTGCCGACCGCCACAACGCGCTCCTGATCGGCCGGTACCGGTACGCGATGGTGTTGGGCTTCTCCGAGGTCGTCGTCGCGCAGTGGATCCAGGTCACCGAGGACGAGGTGGCCTCACGCCGCGACGCGGAGCGGGAGCGACTGCGGGTGCGACTGGCGTCCCGCCTCGCCCACTACCCGGGCGCGGCGGCTGCCCTGGAGCCGGTGACACCGGTGTTGCCGGATTCGGACGCGGAGCGGCGCCGGCTCGCCCACGTCGAGGCCTCCCTGCGGGGCGTGGCACGGCGCGCGCTGCGTCTGGCCGACCGCGGGCACCGCTGCGCGACGGAGCACGACGGCTTCGCAGCAAGGGTCAGGGTCGCCGCCGAGTTCGAGCAGGACCCCCGCCCGGCGTCGGCCCTCGTCCTGCACGGCGCGACCAAGTCGCTGCTGGCGGCGATGAAGCTGTGCCCGGCGAAGGACTGGGGCGAGCTGCGCGACGCTGCCCTCGGTGTCCTGGGTGAGGTCCGGCCCCGACCTGCGCCGCAGCTGGGGGTGACCCAGGTGTTGGAGGCGCAACGAGCCTTCCAGCGGGCCTCTCTCGTCGAGGTCGAGCAGCTGCGGCGCGACCATCGCTGGTTCACGGGCCGGCGTCGACGTGGCAACGCCCTCACGCAGCGGTCCCTGCGGGTCGGCCGGGTGGCGGCGACGCTGCGGCTCGCGCGGGTCGAGTGGCTGATCGCGGCCGAGGCTGCCGGCGACCCGTCTCCGCCCGCTGACGGCTCGAGCCCGCGTCGTTGGCCGCCCGACGCCGGGGTGGTCAACCAGCAGGTGCAGCGCGCGCTCGGTCGCAACCCGTTCGCGGTGTTGGACTGGCAGGACCTCTACAACGCGGCGTGCGTGTCGTCGATCCCCCTGCTACCGCTCAACAACTGGGCGGGACAGCGCACGGGCCACAAGCTCGCGGTCCAGAACGACTGGCGCTTCGCGGACCCCCGCATCGGAGCTGAGCTCGCGCGCTTCTCCCGTCAGGCCGTCCGGGCGCTGGAGCGGGCCGCCGACAGCAGCGACAGCCACTTCACGGCCGGGCAGCGCACCTGGGTGACGTTCGCCGACCCGGATCTGGTGGGGTTTCGCGCGAGCGACGCCTACGCCCTGTTCCGCGCGCGGAACCTCGCGTCCGCGTCTCCGGCTGTGCCCGTGCCGAAGAACGTCCACGTCCTGCAGTTGTCGGCCTACGTCACGGGGATGCTGCGGGCCCTCGCCCGCGAGCTCGCCCGCTGCGCCTGTGACGACGACCCCGCCCTGGCCCGGGACGACGAGCACGTCCTGGCGTGCCTCGACCGGGACCACCGCGCCTGGCAGCAGGTGCGCGACGCGTGTCAGGAACAACGTGACTGGCGGGCCCGCCGCGAGCTGTTGCAGTTCGTCCGGACGGTGGGTCGCTCGTCTCGTCTGGCCGTCGAGTACCCGAGCTTCCCCTCCCCGCTCATCGGTGACCTCGCGGACGTGTCGAACCGGCAGGACTCCCGGTTGCTCACGATCGCCGGCCGGTACGCCCGGCAGGAACGGGTCGACCAGCTGGTCCGCATCCAGGAGACCGCAGCGCGGTTCCTCGCGACCGGGTCCGCCGACGCCGCGTTCGTCGCCGCGTCGTCCGGGCCGGAGCGGGCGCGGTTCCACGCCCGCCGACGGCGGGCGTGGGAGGTCCTGGAGCGCTGCCTGGAGATCACGTTCTTCACCGACAGCAAGACGGTGCTGCACGAGCGCAAGGCCCACGTGGCGCGGCTGGAGGAGGAGCTCCGGTCGGTCCTGGCGCCACCGGCGACACCGCCCGTCCGCGGTTTCGCCGCACCGGACGGGCGTCGGCTCGAGCCGGTCGTGGCGGGACGCGCCGGGCGACGACGCGTGACGGCGGGACCGGCACCGGAGCACAATGGTGGTGATGGCCGCGAACGATGAGGACCTCCCGGAGCCCGACGACGCGTGGGAGTACGCCCCGCTGCGCATCCCCGCGGATGTGAGCGGGGTCAACGCGGCCGTCCGCCTCGCCCTGCACGCCGAGTACGGCGGCTGGGAACTCGCCCGCACCCTGCGCTGGACCGACGGGCGGCGGCAGGTCCTGCTGCGTCGTCGGCGCCGGCCGAACCAGCTCGACGCCGTGCCCCTGCCCGGTCTCACCGTCTGACTCGCCGAGGCTCAGCCTCCGGCACCTCGAGGTCGGCGGGTGCGGCCAACCGTCCGGCCACGGCCGACGCCGCCGCCACCGCGGGCGAGACCAGGTGGGTGCGGGCCCCGGGGCCCTGACGGCCCTCGAAGTTCCGGTTCGACGTCGACGCGCTGCGCTCGCCCGGCGCGAGGGAGTCCGGGTTCATCCCCAGGCACATCGAGCAGCCGGCCGAACGCCACTGCGCCCCCGCCGCCCGCACGACCTCGTCCAGGCCCTCGGCCTCGGCCGCCGTCTTGACGGCGGTGGAGCCGGGCACGACCAGCATCCGGGTGCCGGCGGCGACGCGCCGGCCCCGGAGGACGTCGGCCACCGCCCGCAGGTCCTCGATCCGGCCGTTGGTGCAGGAGCCGACGAACACGGCGTCGACACCGACGTCCCGCATCCGGGTCCCGGGCGTCAACTGCATGTAGTCCAGGGCGCGGTGGGCGGCGTCGCGCAGCACGGGGTCGTCGAAGGTGTCGGGTGAGGGCACCGTGCCGTCGAGCGGCACGCCCTGGGCCGGGTTGGTCCCCCACGTGACCCACGGCGCGACGTCCGCGGCGTCCAGTACGACCTCGGTGTCGAACACCGCGTCGTCGTCGGTCGCCAGCGAGCGCCAGTACGCCTCGGCCGCGTCCCACTGGTCCGCCGACGGTGCGTCGGGCCGCCCGCGCAGGTGGTCGAACGTGACGTCGTCGGGTGCGACCAGCCCGGCGCGCGCCCCGAACTCGATCGACATGTTGCACAGCGTCATGCGGGCTTCCATGCTCATCGCCCGCACGGCCTCACCGCGGTACTCGACGACGTGCCCGCGACCGCCGGAGGTCCCGACCTTCGCGATCAACGCCAGCACGACGTCCTTGGCGGTGACACCCGGCGCGAGCACGCCGTCGACCGTCACCGCCATCTGCCGGGTCACGTACTGCGGCAGGGTCTGGGTCGCGAGGACGTGCTCGACCTCGCTGGTGCCGATGCCGAACGCCAACGCGCCGAACGCGCCGTGGGTGCTGGTGTGGCTGTCACCGCAGACGATCGTCATACCGGGTTGGGTGAGCCCGCGCTCGGGCGCGATGACGTGCACGATCCCCTGCCCGGGCTGACCCATCCCGTCCAGCCGCACACCGAACTCCGCGCAGTTGCGCCGCAGGGCCTCGACCGCGGCGCGGCTCGCGGGCTCGGTCAGCACCAGCGTGTCGGTCGGGACGTTGTGGTCCTCGGTGGCGAGGGTGAGCTCCGGGCGGCGCACCGGTCGCCCCGCGGCGCGCAACCCCTCGAACGCCTGCGGACTCGACACCTCGTGCACCAGGTGCAGGTCGATGTAGAGCAGGTCCGGTTCGGTGCCACCGCCCGCGCGGACGACGTGCTCGTCCCACACCTTGCGGGCGAGCGTGCGCCCGTTCACTCGTAGACCGCGGCAGCGACGTCGTGCGCGGTGAGCTGGTCGCCGGTGAGCGTGCGCAGGATGCGGCCGTCGCGCAGCACGTGCACCCGGTGGCACAGGTGGGCGAGGTCCTCGTACTCGACGCTGCTGACCAGCAGGGTCGTCCCGTTCGCGGCGAGGGCGGCGAGGTGTGCGAACACCTCACGTTTGGCGCCGACGTCGACGCCCTGGGTGGGTTCGTGCAACGCCAGGACCTGCGGGCCGGCCATGATCCACTTGGCCAGCAGCACCTTCTGCTGGTTGCCGCCGGACAGCAGCGCGAGCGCGAGGTCGCCGCGCTGCGGGCGGACGTCGTAGCGGCGCAACTGCTCCGCCACCTCGGAGCGTTCGGCCCGGCCGCGGAGCACGCCGGCGCCGGTGAACGCGCCGAGGGTCGGCAGCGTCATGTTCTCCGACGTCGACAGCGTGATCGCACCACCGAGGCCCTTGCGGTCGCCCGGCAACGCGGCCACCCCGTGCTTCAGCGCCCGCCCCGGCGTCAACCCCGCGGCGGACACGGTGGTCCCGTTCACCGTGACCTGCCCGGCGGTGCACCCCACCGCCCCGGCGAGGGCGTAGGGGATCTCGTCGTACCCGCCGCCGGGCAGCCCCACGAACCCGACGATCTCGCCGCGTGCCGCGGTGAACGCGACGTCGTCGAGGTAGCGGGCCGAGAGGCCGGTGACCTTGAGCGCGACGTCGGTCCCGGCGGGCTCGCGGTCGGGGTAGAGCCGGTCGAGGTGCTGGCCGATCATGAGCTCGACCAACGATCGGCTGGTCTGCCCCGCCACCGGCACGTCGGCCACCAACCGGCCACCCCGCAAGACCAGCGCGCGGTCGCAGTTGTCCAGCACCTCGTCGAGGCGGTGGGAGACGAACAGCACGCTCACCCCGTCCGCGGCCAGCGCGCGGACGGTCTCGAACAGCCGCAGGACGCCGCTGCGCGGCAGGTACGCGGTCGGCTCGTCGAGGACCAGCACGTGCTGGCCGTCGGGATCACCCGCGTCGACGTCGGCGAGGCCGCGGGCGATCGCGACCAGGGCGCGCTCGGTGACCGACAGGTCGCCCAGACGCCGGTCCGGTGAGACGTCGAGCCCGACCCGTTCCAACGCGGCCCGCACCGTCGCCCGTTCCTCGCGCCACCGGATCCTGCGGGCGAACCCGGTGGTGAAGCGGGTGATCCGCAGGTTCTCGAGGATGGTCATCGACGGCACCAGCGCGAGGTCCTGGTGGATGAACGCCAGGCCGGTGCGGGCCGGGCCGCCGCGCAGGTCGGAGGTGACGTCGTGGTCGCCGACGCTGACGGTGAGACCCGGATCGGGCTCGTAGAACCCCGAGAGGATCTTGATCAGCGTCGACTTGCCCGACCCGTTCTGACCGATGAGCGCGCAGACCTGGCCCGCACCGAGGGTGAAGGACACGTCGTCGAGCACCTTGGCCGCACTGAAGGTCTTCGCCGCGTGCTGCACCGTCAGCGACGCCCGCGTCCCGGGCGTCGCCGTCTCCCCCACCGTCTGCTCGCTCACCGGTGACGCTCCTACTTCGTCCAGAGCTTGGTGAACTCGGCCTTGTAGTCGGCGGCGTCGCCGTACCAGGTGAACTCGTCGCTGCCGCTGATGAGGTCCGCGTTCTGGGTGTCGAAGATCCGCAGGCCCACGTTGTAGTTCTCGATCGGGTCGCTGCCGGCGAGGACCCGCATGATGGTGTCGCTGCAGGCGTAGGCCCACCACTCGTTCTGGCCACCGACGTCGAGCTTGAGACCACTCGCCGGATCCTTCAGCTGCTCGACGATGCCCGGCGTCGCGTTGAACGCCCCGACCGACACCTTGTCGCCCGCGCCCGCGGTGCGGATGGCGCCGAGGCCCGGCAGGGCCTGACCGTCGTAGAGCGGGAGGATGTAGGTGCGCGTGGGGTCCGAGGCGATGGTCGTGCGGAACAGCGTGGGGATCGAGGTCTCCCACTGCGCGATCTGCACGTCCTGGATCTTCACGTCGCAGTCCGGGCACAGTCGCTCGATCTCGGACTTCGTGGCCTGGGCCTGCGGCTGCGAGGCCGGGACGTCGTCGGAGGTGACGATGAGCGCCTTGGCCTTGCCGTCGGAGTCGGCCACGACCCAGTCACCGATGAGCTGACCGACCTTGACGTAGTCGAAGCTCACCTCGGCGGCCTGGCCGCCGTCGACCTTGCCGGGCACGCCGCTCTGCGCCGTGATGACCTTGATGCCCGCGGCCTTGGCCTGCGAGATCTGCCCCGCGAACAGGCTGGTGGAGAACGCGACCAGCACGACGGCGTCGGCCTTCTCGGCGATGGCCTGCTGGAAACCCTTGTTGGCCTCGTCGACCGAACCCTTGGCGTCGACGATCGTCAGGTCGATGCCCGCGACGCTCTTCACCAACTGCTTCACCGTCTCCGACCAGTACTTCAGCACCGGGATGCCGTTGGAGACACTGATGTAGACGACCTTCTTGCCCTGCAGGCCCGACACGTCGACCGTGGCGTCCGGCCCCTGCCAGGTCGGCGGGGCGCTGTACTGCTCCACGATCTTCTTGGCCTCGGCCACGCCGTCGGCCGCCGAGGCCGCCGTCGGTCCGAAGGAGGTGTCGGCGGCGGCGCCGCCGTCACTGCTGCCGGCGCAGGCGGTCAACGCCGCGGTGGCGATGCCGACGACGGTGAGGGCCAGGGCGCGCCGGGCGGCGCCGAGGGAGATCGGCCGCAGCCGACCGCGGGACGTCGTGGTGGTGGTCATGGTTCCTCCGGTGGTGGGCGGGACAGCGCAGTGCAGTGCGGTGCGGACGGACGGTCAGATCGCCTTCGACAGTCGGCGGCGGGCGACCAGGTGGCTGAGGGTGACGGCCGCGACGAGCGACGCGCCGTAGAAGACCTGCTCCGGCCAGCCGGCGTAGCCCATGTACTGCAGGCCGGTGATGCCGGTGACCAGGAAGTACACGGCCACGAAGGTCCCGACGGCGTTGAAGCGCCCGGGGATGACCGTGGTGGAACCGAGGAACACGGCGGCGAACGCCGGCAGCAGGTACGACGCACCGGACTGCGGGTTCGCGGCGCCGTTGGTGCCCGCGAGCACGATGCCGGCGACACCGCCGAGACCGGCGGTGGCGATCAGCGCCCCGGCTCGCAGGGCGTTGACCCGCACACCCGCCAGGCGGGCGACCTCGCGGTTCTCGGCGGTGAACACCATGCGGCGTCCGAGCGGCGTGTGCTGCAGCACGAACCACAGCACGATCGTCAGCACCACGGCGAGGTAGAACGGCGTGGGGATGCCGAACAGCTTCGGGTCGGTCATGAACGTGATCACGGACGACGACAACCCCGTGACCACTGCGGAGTTCGACACCGCGAGGGTCAGGCCGGCGAGCAACGTGCCGCTGCCCAGCGTGACGATGATCGAGGCGACGCCGACGTACACGACGAGGAACGCGTTGACCGCGCCGAACACCATGCAGACCACGACGGTGATGAGGATCGACGGCACGCTCGGCACCTTGTTCACGCCGTTGAGCACCGTCACCAGCACCCCGCCGAACCCGACCACGCTGCCGATCGACAGGTCGAGTTCGCCGACCGCGAGCGTGAGCATCAACCCGAGCGCCGCGACCAGGATGACCGTCTGGGTGCCCGCGATGAGCTTGATGGTCGAGGTGGAGGCGAAGGTGTCGGGGCGGACGATGCAGAAGAAGACGATCACCGCGAGCCAGGCCACCACCACGCCGTAGCGCTCGACCAGCAGACCGGTGGCCGCGGCGGGTGACCGGCGTGGGCGGGCCACGGCGGTCTCGTCCCGGTCGTCCCGGCCGTCCTCGCGCAGGGTCGTCGTCATCGCTGCTCCCCGAGTGTCGCGAGGTAGTCGTGCACGTCGGCGGCCGGCAGCACCTCGGCGTACTTGGCCTGCAGGTCGAACAGGTTGGCCTCGTGAGGCCGGGCGTCACGGTCGCCGACGGCCTCGCGCACCACGACCGGCACGAACCCGTGCTGGATCGCGTCGACCGCGGTGGCGCGCACGCACCCGCTGGTCGAGACACCCGCCACGATCAGCGTGTCGACGTGCGCCGCGGTCAGCGTGGCGACCAGCGAGGTGCCGAAGAAGGCGCTGGCGTACTGCTTGACCACGACGACCTCGTCCTCGCGCGGCGCGACCTCGGGCATGATCTGCCCGAGCGGGCCGTCGCCGACGAAGTGCTTGAGCGCGCCGACCTTGCGGAAGAACACCCCGCCGTCCGCGCCGCCCCCGCTGAACGAGACCTTCGTGTGCACGACGGGGATCCCGGCCTGCCGGGCCGCGTCGAGCAGGTCGGCCGCGGCCTTCAGGCAGGAGTCGTCGCCCAGGTGGAGCTCCGCGCCGGGTTCGAAGTACGCCCGCACCATGTCGATGACCACCAGCGCGGGGCGCGAACCGAGCGGCAGCCGGTTGCCGAACCCGGCGCTGCCGTAGTCCGCGACGAGGTCGGAGTCCGCGGTGGGTTCGTCCGCGGGGTCGCCCGGTCCGCCGGTCACCGCGCCACCGGGGCGAGCGGCGCGGGCAGCCCGGTCTCGGCCAGGGCGTTGGCGAGGATCTCCTCCAGCGGCGGGCCCATGTCGAAGACCGGCAGTTCGTCCGGCCGTCCGGCCCGCAGTTGCGCGCGCAGATCGGCCGTGGCGGCGTCGTCGAGACCGGCGCCGGTGACCACCACGCCGTAGCGGCGCGCGCCCTCGGCCGTGACCAGCCCGCGCTCGACCTCCAACGCCACCAGGGCCGGGTCACGCTCGAGCGGGTCGCCCCACCCGCCGCCGCCCCAGGTGACGAAGTGCAGGACGTCGCCGGGTCCGACCGCGACGTCGTGGACCTTGCTGGGCAGCACCTCCCGCGAACCGTCGGCCCGGTCGACCCACTTCGTGCCGCGCGCACCGGGGGTTCCGCCGTTGACACCCCACGGGTAGGTCAACCAGCGGTCGTCGTGGATCGCGATGGTGCCGGACTCCAGGAAGCGGTACGCGACGTCGACGCCGTTGCCGCCGCGGTGCAGGCCGGCGCCGCCGGTGTCGGCGACCGTCTCCCACTTCTCGATGCGCAGCGGGTAGTAGCTCTCGAGGTACTCGCAGGGGATGTTGACGAAGCTCGGCCACAGCGAGTGGCCGTCGGGGCCGTCGCCGATCGGGCGGCCGGGGATGCCGCCGAAGCCGATCGAGTAGAGCTGGAACCACTCCCCCTTGCGCTCGCCCTCGCTGTAGTTGCCGGAGTACATGAAGTGCGGTGACGACGAGAAGCCGGCGGCGTTGAGCAGCGCCGGGTTGGTCTGACCGAGCAGGCCGCCGAACAGGTCGAACACCCGGCCGATGCCGTGGTTGCGGGCGTTCAACGCCGCCGGGTACTCGGGCTTCCAGAACGAGCCGTCGGGGATGACGACGTCGATGAGGGGGTAGAAGCCGTCGTTCCAGAGGATCTGCGGGTCGGCCACGGTGATCATGTAGATCCCGAAGAACATCCGCACGAGGTTCTCGTTGATGTAGTAGTTGATCGGGCCTGCGGCCTGCGGGGAGCTGCCGGTGAAGTCGAGCGTCACCCGGTCGCCCTGTCGGGTCAGGCTCAGCGTCAGCTGGTACGGCCCGTAGCCGACGCCGTCGTCGCAGATGTAGTCGCTGAACGAGATGGTCTCGCCGTCGCGGAACACCATGGTCAGCAGGGCTTTCATGGCCCGGTGGTTGCGCTCGAGCAGGTCGTCGAGGGCGGCCGCGTAGGTGTCGGGGCCGAAGCGTTCGCACATCTCCTGGACCCGGCGACCGGCGGTGCGGCACGCGGCGACCAGGCCGTTGAGGTCGGCGCGGTTCCAGTCCGGCTGGCGGACCTGGTTCAGCACGATCCGCAGCGGGTCCTCGTTGAGGACCCCCTTGCGGTACAGCTTGAACGGCGGGATGACCACGCCTTCCTCGAAGATCGTCCGCGCGTCGGTCGGCATGGAGCTCGGGGTCTTGCCGCCAACGTCGGACATGTGGCCGAACATCGCGGCCCAGCCGACCAGCCGGCCGTCGTGGAAGATCGGTGTCACGACCAGCCAGTCGTTGGCGTGGCTGATCGCGGCGTCGCAGGCGTACGGGTCCGACGTCAGCAGGACGTCGCCCTCCTCGACGGTGTCCTGGAACCGTCCGAGCAGCGCCGGCACCGACAGCCCGAACTGGCCGACGACCATGCGGCCCTCACGGTCGGCGATGAGCGGGAACTCGTCGTGCTGCTCGCGGATGCCGGGCGACAACGCCGTGCGGAACAGCACTTCGTCCATCTCGTAGCGGGCGTTGCGCAGCCCGTTCTCGATGAGGTCGAGGGTGACGACGTCGACGTCGACCGCCTGCAGCGGGGTGTGGTTGGTCTCGATGATCTCGGCCATGGCGGGTGTCCTCAGTCCTCGGTCGGGCGGATCAGGAGGCTGCCGCTGGGGTGCACGACGGCCGCGTGGTCGGGCAGGACGACGGTGGTGGCGTCCATGTCGGCGACCACCGCCGGGCCGACGACGACGTCGCCTGCCCGCAGGGCCACCCGGTCGTAGACGTTCGCGTCACGGTGGGCGCCGTCCACCCACACCGACGTCGTGGAGCGCACCGCACCGGACGGGTCGCCGTCGCCCTCCGGGAGGGTGGGCGCGGCGATCGTCGGCCGTGGGCCGCTGGCCGTGACGCGCACGTTGACGATCTCGTGGTCGTTGTCGAGCAGGAACGAGAACAGCCGTTCGTGCTCGGCGTCGAAGTCGGCCGCCAGCGCGTCGAGCCCGGCGCGGCCCTCGGGCTGCAGCCGGTCGGCGTCCAGGTCGACCGGGATCTCGAACCCCTGGCCGTGGTAGCGCATGTCGACCTGGAAGGTCAGCTGCTGGTCGGCCGCGGCGACGCCCTGACGTTCGAGGGTCTCGCGCACCGTGGCCGAGAGCGTGTCGAGGACCTCGCGCAGGGCGGCGTCGGTGAACCCGTCGAGGCCCTGGATGACCGTGCGCGACGCCTCGTCGCGCAGGCCGGTCATGGCGTCGCCGTAGGCGTTGAGCACCCCCGGCGACGGCGGGATGATCACCGGCCACGAGCCGATGAGCTTGCCCAGGGCGTTCGCGTGCAGCGGCCCGGCGCCGCCGAACGCGACGAGCGCGAACGCCCGCGGGTCGAAGCCCTGCTGCACCGAGACCAGCCGCAGCGCGCCGAACATGTTCTCGTTGACGATGTCGATGATCCCGGCCGCGGCCGCGTGGACGTCGGCGAGTTCGGTGGCGTCGGCGATGGCCTGCACCGCGGTGCGGGCGGCCTCGACGTCGAGGGTGATCTCCCCGCCCGCGAGGTCGGAGGGCAGGTAGCCGAGCACGACGTTGGCGTCGGTGACGGTCGGTTCGGTGCCGCCCTTGCCGTACGCCGCGGGCCCGGGCACCGCGCCGGCGCTCTGGGGCCCGACGCGCAGGGCCTGGGTCAGTTGCGGCACGTGGGCGATCGAGCCACCGCCCGCGCCCACCGTGCGGACGTCGACCGAGGTGGCCCGCACCTTGAGGTCACCGACGCTCGTCTCGCGGCCGATGCGCGGCTTGAGGTCCTGGACCAGGCAGACGTCGGTCGACGTGCCGCCCATGTCGAAGGTGAGGAAGTCACGGAAGCCCGCCTGCTCGGCCGCCCACGCGGCGCCGGTGACCCCGCCCGCGGGGCCGGACAGCAGCATCGACACCGGGTTCTCGGCTGCCACCTCGGCGGTGGCGAGCCCGCCGTCGCTGCGCAGGATCGACAGGTCGCCCGCGATCCCGTTGTCGCGCAGCTGGTTGGCCAGCGACGAGACGTAGCGGCGCACCTGCGGCTGCACGTACCCGTTCGCGACCGTCGTGATGGTCCGCTCGTACTCCCGCAGTTCCGGCAGCACCGCGGACGACAACGAGACCGGGACGCCCGGGAGCTCCTGCTCGGCGATCTTCGCGATCCGGGACTCGTGCTCGGGGTTGGCGAAGGAGTTGATGAGGCTGACGCAGAGCGCCTCGATGCCGCGGTCGGCGAGACCCTGCAGCGCCCGGCGCACCTGCTCCTCGTCGAGCGGGATGACGATCTCGCCGTGGGTGTCGACCCGCTCGACCGCCTCGACGGTGTTCTCCAGTGCCGCGAGCGGCTCGGGCTTGGGCCAGATGATCCAGCCGGCGAGCCCGCCCGGGACGTACGAGCGCGCGATCTGCAGGACCTGACGGAAGCCCTGGGTGGTGACCAGGCCGACCTTCGCGCCCTTGCCCTCGAGGATCGCGTTGGTGGCCACGGTCGTGCCGTGCAGCACCTCACCGATGCCGGCGGCATCGATCCCCGCGGCCTCGCAGGCACGGGCGATGCCGCGCAGCACCCCGACCGACTGGTCCTCCGGCGTCGAGGCGGTCTTGGCCCGCCACGTGTCACCCGACACCGTGTCGACGAGCAGGACGTCGGTGAACGTGCCCCCGACGTCGACTCCCACCCGGTACGTCATCAGCGCTTCCCCTTCGATCGGTGGTGCGTCCTCGGTGCGTGCGGTCGTCGGCTCACGGGGTGTCCTCGTCGTGGTCGGGTTCGTCGGGGCGTCGGCGGGGCCCGAGCAGCGACGCGCGGGCAGAGAGCAGGTGGCTGCGCATGACGCTCTCGGCCCAGTCGGGGTCGTTCGCGCGGAGCGCGGCGACGATCTCGATGTGGTGGTTGCTGCTGCGGCGGTGCGCGGCCTCGTCGAACGAACTCTGGGTGCGGGCGAGCACCGAGGCGTGCAGCAGCCCGCCGACGGCGGCCGCCAGGGTCGCGCTGTCCGCGATCTCGATGAGCAGGCCGTGGAACTGGCCGTTGAGCCGGGTGACCTGGTCCATGTCGCGGCGCTCCGCGGCCACCGCGATCTCCGCCGCGAGCTTGTCCAGCAGGTCGAGGTGCTCCGGGGTGGCCCGGGTGGCCGATCGGCGCGCCGCGAGCCCCTCGAGCCGGGCCCGCAGCTCGAACACGTACTCCAGTTCGCGCTCCGAGCGCACGATGACCCGCGCGCCGCGGTTCGGCGCGACCTCGACCAGACCCTCGGCGGCGAGGCGGAGCAGGGCCTGCCGGACGGGGGTGCGGCTCATGCCGAGTTCGCGGGCCAGTTCGACCTCGCCCAGACGGCTCCCGCCGGGCGCCTGCCCGGACAGGATGCGGTCGCGCAGAGCGCTCACCGCAAGATCCACCGCCGCCACGTTTTGCATCCATTCCTCGAACCGACGAACCGAAGTGGGTGCAATCTAAGGGCGGTACTTCCGGTCCACAAGGCCTTCCGACAGTTGGATCTGCGTTCTTGCATGCATTCGAGTCACAGGTCAGGATGTACGCATGCATGCAGGGGCGAGCGAGTTCGCCGAGGTCAGTCCGTCACCCGCCCTCTCCGGCACCTCCCTGGGCGCACTGCTCGCGGCCCACCACGACCGGCCGCTGGTGGTGCCCGGCGTCGGCACCCCGCTCGAGGCCCACCTCGCCCGCGAGGCCGGGTTCGAGGCGCTCTACCAGAGCGGGTACGCCGTGGCGGCGTGGGTGCACGGGGTCCCGGACGTCGGCCTGGTCGCGCTGGCCGAGATGGCCGACAGCCTCGCCCGGGTGACCGAGGCCGTGCCGCTGCCGGTGATCTGCGACGCCGACACCGGCTACGGCGACGTCGCCGGGGTGCGACGCACCGTCCTGCGCCTCGAACGCGCCGGCGCGGCGGCGATCCAGCTCGAGGACCAGACCTGGCCCAAGCGGTGCGGTCACCTCACCGGCAAGACCGTCGTCCCGGCGGTCGAGCACGCCCGCAAGATCCGGGCCGCGGTCGACGCGCGTCGGAGCCCCGACACCCTCGTCATCGCCCGCAGTGACGCCCTCGCCCCGCTGGGGATGACCGAGACCCTCGAGCGGATGAAGCGTTACGCCGACGCCGGGGCCGACCTGCTGTTCGTCGACGCCCCGTCGAGCCTGGCCGACCTCGAGGCGATCTCTGCGGCGTTGCCGGACCTGCCGCTCGTGGCGAACATGAGCGAGTCCGGGCTCACCCCGCACCTGTCGGCCGCGGACTTCCACGAACTCGGGTTCGCCGTGGTGCTCTACCCGACCTCGGCGCTGCGCCTCGCGAGCCGGGTGGTCGGCGAGTTCTTCACCGAGCTCCGCGCGAAGGGCGACTCCCGCGGGTGGGCCGACCGGATGGCGACCCTCGACGACCTCAACGAACTGGTCGGGTTGGGCGCGACCGAGCGCTTCGAGCAGCGGGTGGTCGACGCCACCCCGGCCTGACCGGCCCGCGTTGACGGGCATCTGTGTGCCTCGGGTGAGAGAATGTGGTGTGCCTGCCGATCACCCGTTCCGCCCTGACGCCACCGAGGCCCTGACCGCGCTGCTGCGCGAACGCATCCTGGTGCTCGACGGCGCGATGGGCACGATGATCCAGCGTCACGAGTTCAGCGAGGACGAGTACCGCGGCGAACGTTTCGCGGACTGGCACCGCGACCTCAAGGGCAACAACGACCTGCTGTCGCTGACCCAGCCGGACGCCATCACCGGTATCCACAAGGCCTACCTCAAGGCCGGCGCCGACCTGGTCGAGACCAACACGTTCAACGCCCAGAAGATCTCCATGGCCGACTACGGCATGGAGGAGCTTGCCTACGAGCTGAACCTGCGCTCGGCCCAGCTGGCCCGGGCGGCCTGTGACGAGGTCACCGCCGCGGACCCGTCGCGACCGCGGTTCGTGGCGGGCGCCCTCGGCCCCACCAACCGGACGGCGTCGATCTCCCCCGACGTCAACGACCCCGGCGCCCGCAACGTCACCTACGACGAGCTGGTCGACGCCTACCTCGAGCAGGCCCGGGGGCTGGTCGACGGCGGTGCCGACGTCCTGCTCATCGAGACCATCTTCGACACCCTGAACGCCAAGGCCGCGATCTTCGCGCTCGAGACGCTGTTCGAGGAGCACGGCCGGCGGTGGCCGATCGTCATCTCCGGCACCATCACCGACGCCTCCGGCCGCACCCTGTCCGGTCAGGTCACCGAGGCGTTCTGGAACTCGGTGCGGCACGCGAAGCCGTTGCTGGTCGGGCTGAACTGCGCGCTCGGCGCCGACGAGATGCGGCCCTACCTGGCCGAGATCAGCCGCGTGGCCGACACCTTCGTGTCCTGCTACCCCAACGCCGGCCTGCCCAACGCGTTCGGCGAGTACGACGAAGCGCCCGAGCAGACCGCCGACATCGTCAAGGAGTTCGCCGAGAGCGGACTGCTCAACCTGCTCGGCGGCTGCTGCGGCACGACCCCCGACCACATCCGCGCGATGAGCGAGCGGGTGCGGGGTCTCACTCCCCGGGTGCCCACCACCGTCGAGGTCGCCACGCGGTTGTCCGGCCTGGAGCCGGTGACCATCACGTCGGACTCGTTGTTCGTCAACGTCGGTGAGCGCACGAACATCACCGGCTCGGCCCGGTTCCGCAATCTCATCCGCGACGGCGACTACGACACCGCGCTGAGCGTCGCGCGTCAGCAGGTCGAGAACGGCGCGCAGGTCATCGACATCAACATGGACGAGGGGATGATCGACGGCGTCGCCGCGATGGACCGCTTCGTCAAGCTCATCGCGAGCGAGCCCGACATCAGCAAGGTCCCGCTGATGATCGACTCCTCGAAGTTCGAGGTCATCGAGGCCGGCCTGCGGTGCGTGCAGGGCAAGCCGATCGTGAACTCCATCTCGCTCAAGGAGGGCGAGGAGAAGTTCCGGCGCGAGGCGACCCTGTGCCGCAAGTACGGTGCGGCCGTCGTGGTCATGGCGTTCGACGAGCAGGGTCAGGCCGACAACCTCGAGCGCCGCAAGCAGATCTGCGCGCGGGCGTACGGGATCCTCGTGGAGGAACTGGGTTTCCCCGCCGAGGACATCATCTTCGACCCCAACATCTTCGCCGTCGCCACGGGCATCGAGGAGCACGCCACCTACGGCGTCGACTTCATCGAGGGCACCCGCTGGATCAAGCAGAACCTCCCGGGTGCGCTCGTATCCGGTGGCGTGTCGAACGTGTCGTTCTCGTTCCGCGGCAACAACGCCGTGCGCGAGGCGATCCACGCCGTGTTCCTGTTCCACGCCATCGCCGCCGGCATGGACATGGGCATCGTCAACGCCGGCGCGCTCGTGGTCTACGACCAGGTCGACCCCGAACTGCGCGAGGCCATCGAGGACGTCATCCTCAACCGCCGCCCGGACTCCACCGAGCGGTTGCTCGACATGGCCCAGCGCTTCGCCGGGACCGGCTCGAAGACCGAGACCGTCGACGAAGCGTGGCGTGAACTGCCGGTCGACGAGCGCATCACCCACGCGCTGGTCAAGGGCATCGACGCGTACGCCGAGACCGACACCGAGGAACTGCGCGCGCTCATCGCCGACCGCGGCGGCCGCCCCATCGAGGTCATCGAGGGCCCGCTGATGGCCGGGATGAACGTCGTGGGCGACCTGTTCGGCGCCGGCAAGATGTTCCTGCCGCAGGTGGTGAAGTCGGCCCGCGTCATGAAGAAGGCCGTCGCCTACCTGATCCCCTACATCGAGGCCGAGAAGTCTCCCGAGGACGCCGGCCGGTCCAACGGCACCGTGATCATGGCGACGGTCAAGGGCGACGTCCACGACATCGGCAAGAACATCGTCGGCGTCGTGCTGCAGTGCAACAACTACGACGTCGTCGACCTCGGCGTCATGGTCCCGGCGCAGAAGATCCTCGACGCCGCCAAGGAACACCACGCCGACGTCATCGGCCTGTCCGGGCTCATCACGCCGTCGTTGGACGAGATGGTGAACTTCGCGGCCGAGATGGAGCGGCACGGTCTCGACATCCCGCTGATGATCGGCGGCGCCACCACCTCGCGCGCCCACACCGCCGTCAAGGTCGACCAGAAGTACCACGGCCCGGTCATCTGGGTGAAGGACGCCTCGCGGTCGGTGCCGGTCGTGGCGGCGTTGCTGTCGCCGGAGCAGCGGCCCGCGCTGCTCGCCGACGTCCGCACCGACTACGACTCGTTGCGGGAGCGGTACGCCGCCCGCAGCGAGGCCAAGAAGCTGCTGCCGGTCGAGGCCGCGCGCGCCGACTCCACCCCGATCGACTGGACCGGCTACCGCCCGCCGCGGCCGAAGCTGATCTCCAAGCAGCTGCGCGACGCCCACACCGACGACTACGTGCCGCCGACCAGCGGCGTGCAGTACGTCAAGACGTTCCACGACTACTCGCTGGCGGAGCTGCGCCGTTACATCGACTGGCAGCCGTTCTTCAACGCGTGGGAGATGAAGGGCAAGTACCCCGACATCCTCAACAACCCCGCGTCGGGCGAGGCGGCGCGCAAGCTGTGGGACGACGCCCAGGTCATGCTCGACCAGATCGTCGCGGAGAAGTGGCTGCGGGCCTCGGGGGTCTTCGGGCTGTTCCCGGCGAGCACGCTCGACGGTGCCGACGACATCGAGGTCTACGCCGACGAAGCGCGGCGTGAACCGCTCGCGGTGCTGCACCAGCTGCGGCAGCAGACCGAGCACCGGCCCGGTGTGCCCCACCGGTCGCTGGCCGACTTCGTCGCCCCCAAGAGCAGCGGGCTGCGCGACTACGTCGGGGCGTTCGCCGTCACCGCGGGCCTGGGCAGCAGCGAGAAGGTCGCCGAGTTCAAGGCGGCGCTCGACGACTACAACGCGATCCTGTTGGAGTCGTTGGCCGACCGCCTCGCCGAGGCGTTCGCCGAGCGGTTGCACGAGCGGGTCCGCACCGAGTTCTGGGGCTACCAGCCCGACGAGGCGCTCGACCCCGAGTCGTTGATCCGCGAACGCTACGTGGGCATCCGGCCCGCCCCGGGCTACCCCGCCTGCCCCGAGCACACCGAGAAGCAGACCCTCTGGGAGCTGCTCGACGTCAAGCGCAACGTCGGCATCGAGCTGACCGAGAGCATGGCCATGTGGCCCGGGGCGTCGGTGAGCGGCTGGTACTTCAGCCACCCGCAGAGCCAGTACTTCGTGCTCGGCCACATCGGCCGCGACCAGGTCGAGGACTACGCCAAGCGCAAGGGCTGGACGGTCGAGGAGGCCGAACGCTGGCTCTCGCCGAACCTCGGCTACCGCTCCGACAACGAGTAGCCGGTCACCGCTGCCTGATCTGGCGAGTGGTCACCTTTCCCGGTGAGTGGTCGGATCTTTCCGCCCACTTACCGGAGGAGGTGACCACTCGGCGTCACCGGGCCTGGGGGTCAGGGGGCGAGGGCGCCGGACAGGAACTCGACCTGGCGGGCGACGGACTGTTCGAACACGTCACCGACGTAGATGTCGAAGTGGTTGCAGTCGAAGGCGAGCGTCTCCGCGTGGGGCATGCGGCGGGCGGCTTCGTGCACGGCCGACGGCGGGGCGACGTTGTCACGTTCGGCGATGACGACCAGGGCGGGCACCCGGACGTCCTTCCCGGCGAGCACCGGCCGGTTGAACCCGACCCGCAGCAACCCCCGCGCGCACATCTCGTTGCGGAACGTCGGCCCGGCGAGGGTGAGGTAGCCGGACTCGGCGTCCTCGCCGGTGATCACGGCGTCGCTTCCGGGTTCGCCGACCACGGCGACCCCGTGCGGGGGCCGGCGGGTCACGGCGGCCAGCACGTCGCGCGCCACGTGGCCGACCATGCGCAGCGCCTTGCCCGACCCCTCCGAGGTCGAGTTGCCGAACAGCGCCTTCAGACCGTCCATGGCCGCGCCCTGCGAGACCACCGCCGCGACCCGCGGGTCCTGCTTCGCGACGACCACGACGTGCCCGCCGCTGTACGAGCTCCCCCAGATCGCCACCCGGTCGGGGTCGACGCCGCTGCGGCCACGCACGAAGGCCAGCGCCGCGTGGTAGTCCTGCCGGTGCTTGCGGTGGTCGACGTCCTGCCGCGGCTCACCCTCGGACGTGCCGAAGCCGCGGTAGTCGAAGACCAGGACGTGCATCCCGGCCGCGGCGAAGCGTCGGGCGAACGGCAACAGTCCGGTGTCGCGGCTGGCGGCGAACCCGTGAGCCATGACGACGCACGGGGCGCCCCGATCGTTGCCCTGTGCATCGACGCGGAGGCCGTCGCCGACGGCCGGCAGCCACCACGCCTCGCACCGCACGCCGTGGCTGTGGAAGCTGACCGTCTCCGGAGCGGGCTCACCCATGTGGGCAGGTTCGTACGTCAGCCGCCGCCCGGATCCGCGGCGGCCGCGCCGAAGGCGCGCACGGTGGCCAGGGTGTCGGCCTCGGCCGGGGTCTTGTCGTCGCGGTAGCGCAGCACGCGCGCGAAGCGCAGCGCCACGCCGCCGGGGTACCGGGTCGAGCGCTGGACGCCGTCGAACGCGATCTCCACGACCTGTTCGGGGCGGACCTGCACGACGTACTGGTCGGTGGGTCCCGTGGCCAGGGCGAGGAAGCGCTCGGTCTGCCACTGCAACGTCGCGTCGGTCAGACCCTTGAACGTCTTGCCGAGCATGACGAAACCCTCGCCGTTGTCCGCGCGGGCGCCGAGGTGCAGGTTCGAGAGCCACCCACGACGACGGCCGCTCCCCCACTCCACGCCGAGCACGACCAGGTCGAGGGTGTGGACCGGCTTGACCTTCAGCCAGGCCCCGCCGCGGCGGCCGGCCTCGTAGGGTGAGTCGAGGCCCTTGGCCACGATCCCCTCGTGCCGGGCGGCGACGGTGTCGTCGTAGAACGCCTGCGCCACGGCCGGGTCGTCGGTCACGACCCGCTGCACCCGCTGGGACTCCGGCGCGAGCGCGTCGAGCGCGGCGACCCGTTCCCGCAGGGGGGCGTCGAGCAGGTCGGTGCCGTCGAGGTGAACGAGGTCGAACCAGAACGGCTGCAACCCGCCGGGCGCCTCGACACCGTCGACTGCGGCGACGTCTCGGCCGCCGCCCGCCCCTCGGCGCCCGAACCGCGAGGCGGTGTCCTGGAAGGCCGCGGGCGAACCGTCGGAGCGCAGCATGAGCGACTCGCCGTCGAGCACGAGCGAGCGCGCCGGCAACGCCCGCGCGGCGGCGACGACCCCCGGCACGCGCCCGGTGATCTCGTCGAGCGACCGGGTGAACACCGCGACGTCGTCACCGTCGCGGTGGACCTGGATGCGGGCGCCGTCGAGTTTCCACTCCACCGCGGCCGGGCCGAGGCGTTCCAGGGCGTCGGCGCACTCGGTGGCCGGCTGGGCGAGCATGGGCGCGATCGGGCGGCCGACCTCGAGCCGGAACCCGGCGAGCCCCGCGGCGCCGTCGGAGACCGCCGCCGCGGCGACGGCCGGCAGATCACCCCGGAGCATGACCGCGCGCCGGACGTCGGCGAGCGGCAGGTCGGTGGCCGCCGCCACGGCGTCGGTCATGACCCCGGCGAGCGCGCCCTGCCGCAGTTCGCCGCCCAGCAGGGCGCGCAGGAACGCCTGCTCCCGCGGTGTCGCGGCCGCGAACAGCGCGGCGAGGTCGTCGGCCCGCCGCGCCTGCGAGCCCGCGCCGGTGGTCGCCTTGATCCGGTCGAAGGTGGCGTCGACGGCCGCGACGGTCAGGCTGGCGGAGTCCGCCGCGGGCGGGACGGTCCGCAGTGACGCCCAGCCGACCCCGATCTGCCGCTGCCGCAGGTCACCCGACAGCCACGCCACCACCGTCGCGACGTCGGCGGGGTCGACCCGCCGCACCAGGTCGGCCAACGCCGCCCGCTTGGCCAGGCGCTTCGTGGTCGCCCCGACGACACCTGCGGTCTCGACGAGCAGGGCCAGGGAGGTCATGACAACGATGCAGGATGCAACGATCAGATCCCGGCCAGGAACCGGTCGAGGACGCGCACGCCGAACTCCAACGCGTCGACCGGGACCCGCTCGTCGATCCCGTGGAACAGGGCGGTGAAGTCGAGATCGGGCGGCAGCCGCAGCGGGACGAAACCGAAGTTGCGGATCCCCAGCTCGGAGAAGGACTTCGCGTCGGTGCCGCCGCTCATCATGTACGGGATGGCGTGCGCGCCCGGGTCCTCCGCCCGCAGCGAGGCCGCCATGTGGTCGACGAGCGGGCCGTCGAAGTCGGTCTGCACCGCGATGTCACGCGCCACCCAGTCACGGGTGATGCCGGGACCTGCCAGTTCGTCGATGGTGGCGAGCAGTTCGTCCTCACGGCCGGGCAGGAACCGGCAGTCGACGGTCGCCTCGGCCGACGACGGGATGACGTTCGCCTTGTACCCCGCCTGCAGCATCGTGGGGTTCGCCGTGTTGCGCAGGGTCGCGCCGATCATGCGCGCGATGCCGCCCAGCTGCGGCAGCTTCTCGTCGGGGGCGTCGGGGTCGATGTCGAGACCGGTCAGTTCGTTGACCTGCTCGAGGAAGCGGCGGACGGAGTCGTCGAGCTGCAACGGCCACTCGTGCGCGCCGATGCGACTCACGGCGGCGGCGATGCGGGTGACGGCGTTGTCGGCGTGGACCATCGACCCGTGGCCGGGGCGGGCCTCGGCCCGCAGCCGCAGCCAGTCGATGCCCTTCTCGGCGGTCTGGATGGCGTAGATCCGCAGGTCCGGCGCGACGCCCGGGTCTGCCAGTGACACCGAGAACCCGCCGACCTCGCTGATGGCCTCGGTGCAGTCGGCGAACAGGTCGGCGTGGTGGTCGACGAGGAAGTGCGCCCCCTGCTGTCCGCCCGCCTCCTCGTCGGAGACGAACGCCAGGACGATGTCGCGCGGGGGCTTGCGCCCCGCCCGCTTCCAGGACCGGACGAGCGCGAGGGTCATCGCGTCCATGTCCTTCATGTCGACCGCGCCGCGACCCCAGACGTAGCCGTCGCGGACCTCGCCCCCGAAGGGGTCGACCGACCACTCCGACGCCTCGGCCGGCACGACGTCGAGGTGACCGTGGATGAGCATCGGCGGCCGCGAGGAGTCCTCGCCCTCGATGCGCGCGACGACCGACGCCCGGCCGGGCGCGGCCTCGATGATCTGCGACTCGACGCCGACCTCGGCGAGCTTCTCCGCGACCCACTCCGCCGCGGGGCGTTCGGGGTGGGTGGGGTTCGAGGTGTTGATCGCGATGAGCTGGGACAACAGGTCCACGACCTCGGCCTGGGCCGGTCCCGCGGTGTCGAGGGTGCTCGGGGTGCTGGCGGGGTCGGTCATGCGTCTGTCCTACCCCATGGGTCCGACGGTCTGCGCCGCGACGGTGCCGCGGGCGCGGTCAGCGTGAGCGGCGGCGCGTGATGAGCAGGCTCAACAGCACCCCGATGAGCGCGATGCCGACGACGGCCGCGAGCAGGACACCGGAGCTGAGACCGGAGACCTGACCCGGCTCGGCCAGGGCGGAGCCGTTCGGCGTGGTCGGGGTCGGCCGGGGTGACGACGACGGGGCGTCGGTGCTCGGCGGCTTCTGGGTGGTCACGCTCGGGGCGCTCGAGCTGCCGCCCGTGCTGCCGCCCGTCGATCCACCGCCCGTCGAACCACCGCCGGTCGATCCGCCGCCGGTGCCGCCCGTGCCGGTACCGGCGTCGCCGGTCGACTCGCTGCCGGTGCCGCCGGCGTCGGTTCCGCCGTTCCCGCCGCCTGCGCCGGTGTCGCCGCCGCCACCGTTGCCACCGCCGCCACCGGTGCTGCCCCCGGTGCCACCGTTGCCGGGAGCGCCGACGTTGCCACCGGGCGGAGCCGAGATGCCGCCGACCGGCGGTGCGTTCGGGGTGGTGATGACGGGGTCGGGCGAGCCGGTGGCCGGCAGCGAGGTGACGGCCGGCGGGGTGTCGGTGTCGGTGGGGTCCGTGGCCGAGTCGGTGGGGGTCGGGCTGACCGTCTCGCTGCCGGTCGGGGTGGGGCTCACCGTCTCGCTGCCGGTCGGGGTGGGGCTCACCGTCTCGCTACCGGTCGGGGTGGGGCCGTAGGTCTCCGTGGGCGGCGGCGAAGTGCCGTCGCTCGGGCTCGTCGTTCCACTGGGGCTGTCGGTCGGGCTGGTCGTGTCGGTCGGCGAGACCGTGTCGGTCGGGCTGGCCGTGTCGCTCGGGGTGCCCGTGTCGGTCGGGCTGCCGGAACCGGTCGGGCTGTCGGTCGGGGCGTAGGTCTGCGTGCCGGTCGGCGACGCCGATCCACTCGGGGAACCGGACCCACTCGGGGAGTCCGAACCGGCCGGACCGCTCGTCCAGGACGGACTGCCGGTGCCGCCGTGGCCGCCCGGGTACCCGCCGTGACCGCCGGGGTACCCGCTCGAGCCGTGTCCTCCGGACCACCGCGGCGCGGCCGCGGCGACCCCGGGCAGGGCGAACAGGGCGACGACCATGACGCACCACAGCGCCCGGACCAGCGGACGCCGCTGGGCGGGGGCGCGATGCGTACCTCGTCCGGATTTCATTTCACCTCAGCATAACGCGTGTGTGAGCGGTGTGGGATCAAGCGTCTCGTGGTCCAGATTACGAAAACGTCACGAGACCTCGTCGCACCGTCACCACCGAGCCGGCCCCGCCGTTACGGGGGTCGCACCGGCGAACCGCCCTGTACGCCCCGTTCCGCCTGATGTGAAGCGTTCCTGACCCGCCCGGACTCTCCGGGTGACGAATGTCGCGTGTCGTGACTCTTGCACGGTGAGGACCGGTCGGACGGGCCGGGCCGGACCACTGGTCGGGGCGCCCGACCCCGTCGGCTATCGTGGTCAACCGCTCGTCCGGGTGGCGGAATGGCAGACGCGCTAGCTTGAGGTGCTAGTGCCCTTTATCGGGCGTGGGGGTTCAAGTCCCCCCTCGGACACGCTGTGTTGAGACAGTGGGAAGGCCCCGGGTGACCGGGGCCTTCTGTCGTTCCCGGGCTCCGCACCCGTCGCCGGGCCGCTCACCGGCGTCGGTCGTTCACGGCGTCGCGGTCCGCCACACGGCCCACCTCGGCGGCGGCGACCCGGGCGGCAGCGGGGTAGCCGGTGACGGCGGTGAGGAAGGCCGGTCGGGCGAGGACCGCGACCCGCACCTCGGTCACGGCCCGCACCGTGGCCGTCCGTGGTCGGTCGTCCAGCAGCGCGATCTCACCGAAGCCGTCCCCGGGCCCCAGCCGGTTCACCACGGCACCGCCCCGCTCCACGACGACCTCACCGGACTCGACGACGAAGTACGCGACCCCCGGGTCGCCCTCCTGCACGACCGCGACACCCGCGCGGTAGCTCGCCCGGTCGAGGCGGGCGGCGAGGCTCTCGAGCGTCGCGACCGGCAGCGTCGCGAACAGGGGTCCGGACCGCAGCAACGCGACATCGGTGTCGCGGACCCGCAGCGCGCGGTCGAGGCGGCGCAGGGCCGGCAGGGCCGCGACGACCGTCACCGGGGCCAGCAGACCGACCACCGCCAGGGCGCCGACCGTGCCGACGGCGCGCACGGCCCACGGGGCGACGGCCGCACCGGCGGCCACGCCGAGGGTCAGCACGGCCTCGAACCCGGTGAACATCCGCACCAGGACCGCTTCGTCGGTGGTCCGCGCGAGGACGGTGAAGGCGCTCGCGTCGATGAGGGCGTTCCCCACTCCCACCACGGCGAGCAGCAGGACCGCCGCCACCGGCGTCGGGAGGACGCCGGTCAGCGCGACCGGCGCACCGAACAGCGCGACCCCGACGCCGAACCACGTTCCCAGGCCGCCGCGTCGGACGATGAGGAACGCCGCCGCGGAGCCCACCACCCCTCCCGCGCCGACCGCGGCGTTCAGCACCCCGACGCCGGGCTCGCCGAGGTCCAGCAGGTCGACGGCGAGCACGACGACCAGGACGCTGAGTGCGCCTCGGGTGAACGTCTGGACGACGCCCAGCACGGCGATCAACCGAGGGGTGGGGTCACGCACGACGGTGACCAGGCCCGCGAGGAGCTCGCGGACCACGGGCCCACGGGTGGTGGCCGCGCGCGGCGGCGTGTCGTACGGGAGACGGACGACCACGAGTCCGCCGAGCAGCGACAGCGCGCCGGCGACCGCGAACACCGCGGCGGGGCCCGTGACGGCGAGCAGCGCGGCGGCAGCGGCGGGGCCGCCGAGGACGGCCACCGAGTCGAGCATCCCGCGCACGGCGTTGGCGGACGCGAGGTCGGCGGGTGAGGACGCCAGGGCCGGCAGCAAGGCCGAGTGGGCCGGGCGGAACAGTGTGAGGGCGGTGGTCGCCACCACCACGAGGGTGTAGGTCGCGGCCGGCGGGCCGCCCGAGCCGATGACGAGCGCGGCGGCACCGAGGGTGGCCGCCCGGACCACGCCCACGGCGGTCAGGACGTGTTCGCGGCGGACGCGGTCGCCGACCGTGCCGAGCACGGGAGCGAGCAGGGCTGCGGCCGCCATCCGGGCCGCGGTGACCGCGCCGACCGCCGTCAGTCCGCCCGCGAGGTAGGCGACCACGGCGAGCGCCACGGTCACCATGGCCTCGCCCGCCCAGACGGCGCCGAAGCTGACCGCGGCGCGACGCAACGGTCCCCGCCGCGCCCGTGGCTGCACGGGCGTGATCATGTCAGCCGGACGGGCTGCTGGGAACGCGGTCAGCCGGCCGGGTCGGCCGCCCACGGCGGGGTCGCCCCGAGCAGTTCTGCGAGGCGCACGGCGTCGTACGGCGCGTGCACCTTGACGTCGTTGTCGAAGTGCACCGCGACGTCACGTCCCGAGTCGCGCCAGCCGGCGATCCGGTCGGCCCAGGTCCGCAACGCCGCGTCGGTGTAACCCGAGGTGTAGAGCTCGGCGTCGCCGTGCAGCCGGACGTACGCGTGGGTGCTCGCGGTCTGCTCCAGGACCAGCGGCCACTTGCCGGCCGTGTCCGCGACGACCACCGCCACGTCGTGCCGGGCGAAGACGTCGAGGTGGTCCTTGAACGAGTCGTGCCGGAACTCCACCGCGTGGCGCAACGGCTGCCGGGTCACCGGGCCGGTGTAGGAGCGGCCGTCGAGCCGCTCGTCGTGCCCCTTCGCCAGGCGACCGGCGGCGACCGTTGTCCTGGGCAACGACGCCAGGAAGTCGTCGAGGCGCGCGCCGTCGAAGCCGAAGTTGGGCGGCAGCTGCCACAGCACCGGCCCCAGTCGCTCCCGCAACGCCAACACCCCCGAGGCGAAGAAGTTCGCGACCGGCACCTCGACGTCGCGCAGCTTCTTCATGTGGGTGACGAACCGCGGGCCCTTCACCGAGAACACGAAGCCCTCGGGAACCTGCGCCGCCCAGTCACGGAAGTACTCCGGCTTCTGCAGCGAGTAGAAGGTGCCGTTGATCTCGACCGTCGCGAGCCGCGACGCGCTGTACTCGAGCTCGCGGCGCTGCGGCAACCCCTTCGGGTACCAGACCCCACGCCACGGCGGGTACCGCCAACCCGAGATGCCGATGCGGACGTCGGGCACGGCTACACGAACGCGCTGATGCCGGTCACCGACCGCCCGACGATGAGCGAGTTGATCTCGCGCGTCCCCTCGAAGGAGTAGAGCGCCTCGGCGTCGTTGAAGAACTTGGTCACCTTGTTCTCCAGCAGGATGCCGTTGCCGCCGAACAGCTCCCGGGCCCAGGCGACGTTCTCGCGGAGTCGCGACGTGCAGAACGACTTGGCGAGCGCGCCCTGCTCGTCACGGAAGATCCCGGCGTCCTGCAACTGCGCGACCCGCACGGCCATGCCGAACGAGGCGGTGACGTTGCCGAGCATCCGCGCGAGGAGGTCCTGGATGAGCTGGAAGGAGCCGATCGGCTTGCCGAACTGCTCGCGCTCCAGCGCGTACTTCCGCGCCAGCTCGTACACCGCGAGCATGCCGCCGAGCGCGCTCCACGCCACCCCGCCGCGGGTGTGCCGCAGGACGGTGTTGGTCGCCTTGAACGACTGGGCGTTCTCCAGCCGGTTCGCCTCGGGCACGCGCACGTCCACCAGGGTGATGTCGGCGTTCTGCGCGGCGCGCAGGGCGAGTTTGCCCTCCATCTTCGTCGCGGTGAACCCGGGCGTGCCCTTCTCGACGACGAAGCCCAGCACCGGCTGCTTCCTCATGTCGTCGGAGGGCTCGGTGACGTCACGGGCCCAGATCACGACCAGGTCGGCGAAGGTGGCGTTGCCGATCCAGCGCTTGGCGCCGTTGAGCACCCACTCGTCACCGTCGCGCCGCGCCGTGGTCTCCAGGCCGCCGGCGACGTCCGACCCGCCGTGCGGCTCGGTCAACCCGAACGCGCCGATCTTGCGCATCGCCCGCATGTCCGGCAACCATCGCCGCTTCTGCTCCTCCGACCCGCAGTAGAAGATCGTCCCCATGGCGAGCCCGGTGTGGACGCCGAAGAACGTCCCGAACGAGGAGTCCACCCGCGCGAGCTCCATCGCGATGAACCCGGTGAGCAGCCGGGACGAGCCCGGTTGGTCGTCGCTCTCGAAGTTCAGACCGGCCACGGAGAGTTCGGCGAAGCCCGGCACGATCTCGTGCGGGAAGCGCGCGTCGGCCCAGCACTGCAGCGCGACCGGCTCCAGCTCCTCGTGCGCCCACCGGCGCACCGCGAGGACGGTGTCGAGCTCGTCCTTCGCCAGCAGCGACTGGTAGTCGTAGAAGTCCCCGGGCAGCAGGTCGGCGTCGTCCATGGCCCCAGGGTGCCCGCGCAGGCTGTGCCGCTAGCGTCAGCGCGATGAGTCGATCCCGCGGTGGCCGCCGCCACCCGGTCGCCCGGTTCGACCAGCGGGTCTTCGACCGCGTCAGCCGGTCCCGCTCCCCCGGCCTCGACACGGTGCTGCCGCCGTTGACCCGCGCGGCCGACAAGTCGCGGCTGTGGGTCGCGATCGCGGTAGGGCTCGGGGCGACGCGCGACCGGCGGTTGCGCCGGGCGGCGGTACGCGGCCTCGCCTCGGTCGCCGTCTCGAGCGCGCTGGTCAACCAGCTCGGCAAGCGGGTGTTCCCCCGCCGGCGGCCGGACCTCCGCGGGGTGCCGACGCAGCGGATCGCCTCGCGGGTTCCCGTGTCGAGCTCGTTCCCGTCCGGCCACTCCGCCTCGGCTGCCGCCTTCGCAGTCGGCGTGGGCATCGAGGCACCGTTGCTTGCTGCACCGGTCGCGGCGGTGGCGGCCGCCGTCGGCTTCTCCCGCGTCTACACCGGGGTCCACTACCCGGGTGACGTCCTCGCCGGCGCCGCGCTGGGCGCGGGGATCGCCGCGGCCGGGGCGTGGTGGGTCCCCCGCCCGACCCCGCCCGAACCGCCGGCGCCGTCGACCCGGGTCACGCTGCGGCCCCGGCGCCTCGGCTCCGGCGTGCACATCGTCGTCAACCCGCGTTCGGGTGTCGGTGCGCGCGACCAGCGTCAGTTCGAGACCAGGTTGCACCGCTCGCTGCCCGAGGCCGTGATCCGCGTGCTGGCCGAGGACGAGGACCTGCTCGAGGTGCTCCGCACCGAAGCCGAGGGCGCCCTGGCCCTCGGGATCGCCGGTGGTGACGGCAGCGTCAACGCAGCGGCCGCCGTGGCGATGGAGCACGACCTGCCGTTGCTGGTCGTGCCCCGCGGCACGCTCAACCACTTCGCCCGCGACCTCGGTCTCGACACCGTGGGTGACGCCGTCGAGGCGGTCGTGCGGGGCGAGGCGACGGCCGTCGACGTCGGTGAGGTCGCCGGCGACATCTTCCTCAACACCGCGAGCCTCGGTTCCTACCCCTCGTTCGTGGCGGTCCGGGAGAAGTGGCAGGACAAGCTCGGGAAGCCGCTCGCCGCGCTCATCGCCGCCGACCGGGTGCTGCGGGGCGAGGACGCCCTCCCCGCGCGTGTCGACGGCCACCGGCGGGCGCTCGCCG
This sequence comes from Jatrophihabitans sp. YIM 134969, assembly GCF_054456675.1. NCBI lineage: Bacteria > Bacillati > Actinomycetota > Actinomycetes > Jatrophihabitantales > Jatrophihabitantaceae > Jatrophihabitans > Jatrophihabitans sp. YIM 134969. The sequence goes on along the minus strand of NZ_JBTJEQ010000036.1, from coordinate 23,268 downwards.
CGCTGTTCGTCGGCGCTGGCCGCTACAGGCCGACCGGGATCGTGCCGTCGCGGCGTCCGCGGTTGGACAGCGGCGTGCTCGACGTCCGCTACCTCGACATCGGCGGGCGCAGCTGGCGACTGCTGACCTTCATCCAGCTGCTCGCGCGGCGCGACCTGCACCCCGGCGCGTTCGTGCACGCCGAGGAGCGGGAGCTGCACCTGCACGTCGAGGGCCACACCATGCTGGCGCGCGACGGCGAGATCGGGCCGGTCGCAGGTCCCGACGTCCGGTTCCGGGTCCGACCGCGTGCGTTGACGGTGTACCGGACGTGGGAAGGGTGACACCCCACAGACGCGACACCGCCGACGCGGGTAAGACTGCCCCCATGACTGCTGCCGACACCCAGGCGACCACCGGCGAGCTCGTCCCACCCACGGGCGAGCCGTACCCGCTCACGCGCGTTCCGGCCCACGAGGGCAACGACGGCCTGGACGTGTCCAAGCTGCTCGCCAAGACCGGCTACGTCACCTACGACGTCGGGTTCGCGAACACGGCCGCCTGCAGTTCGGCCATCACCTACATCGACGGCGACGCCGGCATCCTGCGCTACCGCGGCTACCCCATCGACCAGCTCGCGGAGCACTCCACGTTCGTCGAGACGTCCTACCTGCTCATCTACGGCGAGCTCCCGACCGCCGACGAACTCGCCGCGTTCACCGACCGCATCCGGCGGCACACCCTGCTGCACGAGGAGATGAAGGAGTTCTTCGGGGGCTTCCCGCGCGACGCCCACCCGATGCCGGTGCTGAGCTCGGCCGTCTCGGCGATCTCGACCTTCTACCAGGACAGCCTCGACCCGTTCGACCAGGACCAGGTCGAGCTGTCGACCGTCCGGCTGCTGGCCAAGCTGCCCACGATCGCCGCCTACGCGTACAAGAAGTCCGTCGGGCAGCCGTTCCTCTACCCCGACAACTCGTTGTCGCTGGTCGACAACTTCCTGCGGATGACCTTCGGGTTCCCGGCCGAGCCCTACGAGGTGAACCCGGTCGTCAGCAAGGCGCTGGACATGCTGTTCATCCTGCACGCGGACCACGAGCAGAACTGCTCGACCTCGACCGTGCGGCTGGTGGGGTCGTCCCAGGCCAACCTGTTCGCCTCGGTGTCGGCCGGGATCAACGCGCTCTTCGGCCCGCTGCACGGCGGTGCCAACCAGTCGGTGCTGGAGATGCTCGAGCAGATCCGGCGCGACGGCGGCGACGTCGGTGAGTTCGTCCGCAAGGTGAAGGACAAGCAGGACGGGGTCAAGCTCATGGGCTTCGGCCACCGCGTCTACAAGAACTACGACCCGCGCGCGACGATCGTGAAGGCGACCGCCGACCGCGTGCTGTCCGAGCTCGGGGTCCGCGACGACCTGCTCGACATCGCGATCGAACTCGAGGGTCACGCCCTGGCCGACGACTACTTCGTCGAGCGCAAGCTCTACCCGAACGTCGACTTCTACACCGGCCTGATCTACCGGGCCATGGGCTTCCCCACCCGCATGTTCACGGTGTTGTTCGCGCTCGGCCGGCTGCCGGGCTGGATCGCCCAGTGGCGCGAGATGATCGAGGACCCGCAGACCAAGATCGGCCGCCCCCGCCAGCTCTACACCGGAGCCACCGAGCGCGACTTCGTGGCGATCGGGAAGCGCTGACCCCGACCGACGGAACCGACGGCACCACGGGCGACGAAGCCCCTGGTGTGACTGCTGCTGTCGCCGACGCCGGGAACCCGGCACTCGCGGACGTCGGTACCCGGCTCATCGCCGGCGAGCCGACGGCCGTCGAGGACGCGTACCGCATGCTCGGCCCGCTCGTGCTGGGCTACCTGCGCCGCTACGTGCCCGCCGACGACGTCGAGGACGTCTGTCAGCGGGTGTTCTACGAGCTGTGGCGGGTGCACGAGCGGTTCGATCCGCGCTACAGCCTCCGCACCTGGGTCATCGGGATCGCGCGCAAGCGCGCCATCGACCACCTGCGCAAACGCCGCGACCAGGTCGTGCCGCTCGACGCTGTGCGCGAGGTCACCGGCGACGACGGTCGCGAGACCGCCGAACGGTTGGTGTGGGCCGACGAACTGCGTTCCGCCCTCGACTCGCTCCCCGAGCCTCAGCGCCAGGTCATCGAGCTCGCCTACTTCGAGGGCCTGACCCAGACCGAAGTGGCCGAGTCGCTCGAGATCCCGCTCGGCACCGTGAAGACCCGCACCGCCCGGGGGCTCCAGAAGCTCGCCGCCCTCCTGCAGGACCCAGACGCCGGACGATTCGCCGACCCTCGGAAGGACGGGTGACCACGATGGACGCCGACAACGCCCAGCCCGTCGACCACGTGGTCGACGACATCCCCTCGCTGCTCACCGGTGAGGCCGACCGCGCGACGGTGCGTCGGGTCGGGTCCCACCTGCGGGCCTGCACCGACTGCCGCGACGACCTCGTCGACGCCGTGGTCTCGCACGCCACCCTGCGCTCGGCCGCCCGTACCGCGCCCGACGTCGCCACCGGCGGTCGGCTGCCCTTCGTGCTGCCGGACCTGCCCGCCCGCCTCGACGAGATGGCCGAGGCGACGCCGGCGACCGAGCGGGTCGACCTCGGCCCCGTCTTCGCCCAGATCCGGGCCGAGGCCGCCGGCACCGAGTCGCAGACCGCGCCCGTCGCGGTCGACGAACTGGCGGCCCGCCGCGGCCGCCGTGTCCGGCGGGCGCTCACCGCGGCCGCCGCGGTCGCGGTCATCGGTGGTGGCACCGGCGTGGCCGTCGCGACCCTCGGAGGCGACGACGGCCGCACCGTCACCGTGTCGGCCTTCGACACCGGCACCGTCAACGCCACGGCCCAGGTCGGCGACGGCTGGATGAAGCTCGACGCGTCGTCGTTGAAGAAGCTGTCGTCCGACCAGTTCTACGAGGCCTGGCTGGTGAGCGCGGACTACACCGGCGTGCTCGCCCTCGGCCCGCTCGGCAGCGACGGCAAGGCGTCCTTCTCGGTGCCGGCCGATGTCATGGCCCAGTACCCGACGCTCCAGGTCACCGTCCAGGACAACAACGGGGACCCGGCGCCGTCCGGCACGAGCGTGCTGCGCGCCTCGCTCTGAGTTCGAGCGAGGGCGCGCCGCACGCGGCTCAGCGGTTCGTGACGCTGACGTCCTCACCAGTCGGCTGCTTGCTCTCCGGACCCTGCGGACGCTTCTTCGGCGGCAGCGGGAAGAAGCCGCTGGTCCGCTCCATGTACTCCGGGTAGCCGGGGCGCTTGCTCATGGTGCGCTCCTGGTTGCGCTTGCCCGACCCGAAGACGAGCAGGTACACCATGATCAGCAACGAGGGCAGGGTCAGGATCCCGGGCCAGTGCTCGGCCGTCACGAGGAACATGCCGGTCCACACGCAGGCGTCGCCGAAGTAGTTGGGGTGGCGGGTGTAGCGCCACAGGCCGCGGTCCATGACCGAGGCCTTCACCTCGTCCTTCGGCTGCTGGGACTTCCAGGCGCGGTAGCGGTTCATCTGGGCGTCACCGACGGCCTCGAAGTAGAGGCCGACGGCCCAGACGGCCACGCCGACCCACGCGAGCCAGCCGACCGGCCCGGACTGGAACGGCCCGACCTGCAGCGGCGAGCTGATGAGCCAGGCGAGCACCGCCTGCGGCAGGAAGATCTTCAGCACGGCGTTGACCGTCGGGTTGCCGTGACCTCGCTCCAGCAACTTCTCGTAGCGCGGGTCCTCGCCCTTGCCGCGGGAGCGGATCAGCATGTTGACGCCGAGCCGGCCGCCCCACAGGGTCACCATGCCGACGAGCAGCCAGCGGCGCAGGTCGTCGCCGGAGTCGCCGCTGACGGCGAAGGCGGCCCAGCCGGCGGCCACGAACAGCAACCCCCACACGGCGTCGACGACGTTGTTGCGGTGGGTGAGCTGGGCCGCGACGAAGGTGACGGCGATCAGCGCCAGGACGGCGCCCGCCGTCCAGGGCAGCGCGGCGACGAATCCCGAGGTGTCGAACGTGTTCACATGCCGGTGATACCCCGTTGAGTGGCGCGCGGACCTGTCGAGTGGCGCGCGGAACCGCGCCACTCGACACGGGTCCGCGCCGCTCGACGCGTGAAGGTCAGAGCACCCAGGGACGACGGCCGGGCATCGAGGCGCCGCCCGAACGGTCGGGCTTGACGGCCAACATCTGGTCGACACCCATGCGGTTCTCGTCGAAGGCCATGGCTCCCCCGACGAGGTAGAGCTGCCACACGCGGTAGACCTCCTCGCCGACCAGGCGGATCGCGGCGTCGCGGTTGGTCTCGAAGGTGGCGATCCAGTCGCGGACGGTGCGCACGTAGTGCTCGCGCATCGCCTCGACGTCCCGGATCTCGAAGCCGGCACCCTCGACGAACCCGAGGGTCTGCGGCAACGGGCGCATGTGCATGTCGGGTGCGATGTAGGACTCGATGAACGCGCCGCCGCCGGGCGCGGTGCCGGCGTGGCGCGACATCTGCTGCAGCAGCAGGCGTCCACCCGGCTTGAGCGCGTCGAACATCATCTGCGTGTAGTCCGGGTAGTGCTCCTCGCCGACGTGCTCGCCCATCTCGAGGGAGCTCACGGCGTCGAACGATCCCTGCTCGAACGTCGGGTCGTCGGCGAACTCGCGGTAGTGCTGCAGGCGCACGGTCACCTTGTCGGCGAGGCCCTTCTCTGCGATGCGCTTCTCGATCTCGTCGCGCTGCTGGGCCGAGAGCGTGACGCCGACGGCGGTCACGCCGTAGTGCTCCGCTGCGTGCAGGATCATCGAACCCCAGCCGCAGCCGATGTCGAGCAGGCGCATGCCGGGCTGCAGTCCGAGCTTGCGGCAGACCAGGTCGAGCTTGTCGCGCTGGGCGTCCGCGACCCCATAGGAGGAGGAGCCAGTCCCGTCGGTGGCCTCGCTGCCGGCGGGGTCGGGGTAGTAGGCGCAGGAGTAGGCCATCTTCGGGTCGAGGATCAGCCGGTAGAAGTCGTTCGAGAGGTCGTAGTGGTGGCTGATCGCGGCGCGGTCGCGACCGCGGGTGTGCAGCCGACCGGAGAGCACGGCCTCCGACGCCGGCCGCTTCGGCGGCCGCCCGACCACCCCGAGCCGCAGGGCCGACCGCGCGGCCCGGGCCACGGCGCCGGCGGTGGGCTTGCGGACGTCCTGGGTGCGGGCGAGGGCCCAGACGCGCCGGAAGCCGTCCTCGAGCACCTGTCCGCTGTTGACACCGTCGGTGCCGACGACGTCGAGGTCACCGGTGACGTAGGCGCGGGCGAGGCCCATCTCGCCCGGCGCGAACAACAGACGACGCAGGGCGCGACGGTTGCGCACGACAACGGTCGGGGCATCGGTCGGTCCGGCTTCGCTGCCGTCCCACGCGCGGATGCGTACGGGCAGGTCGACACCCGCGACGTCCTTGACGATGGTGGTGAGTTTCTCGGCGGTGGTCGGCATCGCGGTGGACCTCTCGGTGACGGGTGTTGCACGGTGCAACGCAGGTGACCCGACCAGCGGGCCGGGGTCGTGGTCAGGGCGGTCGGCGATCGGCAGGCGGCGCGCCCAGAGCCGGATGCCGTGTGCGGTGATCGCCGCGCGGGCCCGGCGGGTGACGAGCGGATCGCGCAGCAGGGCGGAGGCGACCACGGTCGGCGTGGCCGGGCGGCCGGTCCCCCGGACCGACGCGACGAACGGCGGCTCGCCGTCACGGTGCAGGGTCACGGTGATCGCGAGGGTCTCGTCCGGCTCCGGCAGGCTCATCCGGTAGTGACCGGAGACGTCGTAGAACGGGGAGACGTAGAAGTCCTTCTCGACCTCGCCCCGGCCGGCGTCGTCGGTGTGCACGACGTAGGCGTGGCGGTCGCGGTAGGTGTTGTGCACCTCGGCGATCGTCGCCGTGACGGCGCCGCTCTCGTCGTGGGCCCAGAACACCGACAGCGGGTTGAAGACGTACCCGAGCGAGCGGGCGCTGGCGAGCATGGTCACCCGCGCGGGGCGCTCGACGCCGTGCGCGGCGAGCAGGGTGTCGACGTTGGCGCGGATCGTGGCACCGGGATCGCCGAGGTGGTCGCGGGCCTCGAACTGGACCAGCCCGGGGACGCGGGGCAGGTCGTCGAGGTCGACCAGCCACCAGTGGGTGCGGTGGGCGATGTCGTGACGCAGCGGCGCGGCCCGGACGTGCCGGATCTCGATGTCGTACAACCGGGCGGAGGACTTCACCAGTCGACGCCCAGGATCCGTGCGGCCTCGGCACCCGAACGCGCGCCGTCCTCGTGGAATCCCCAGCCGTGGTAGGCGCCGGCGAACGCCAGTCGGCTGTCGGACAACGTCGGCAGCAACCGCTGGGCGGCGGTCGAGTCGGGGGTGTAGACCGGGTGCTGGTAGATCATCCGGTCCACGACCTGCTCGGCCGGGATGAGACCGTCGTCGTTGAGGGTGACGACGTAGCGGGTGGCCGTGCTCAACCGTTGCAGTCGGTTCATGTCGTAGCTGACCCGCACCTGCGACGAGTGCACCTCGCAGGTGCTCATGACGTAGTTCCAGCTGGCGCCCGCCCGTTCGGCACGCGGGAGCACCGAGGTGTCGTGGTGCAGCACGGTCGGGTTGGTCGAGTACGGCAGGCGGGACAGGACGTCCCGCTCGGCGTCGGTGGGTTCGGCCAGCAGCCCGAGCGCCTGTTCGGGGTGGGTGGCGACCACGGCGGCGTCGAAGTGTTCGACCCGGCCCTCGACCTCGACCTCGACGCCGTCGGCCACGCGGCGCACCGAACGCACGGGCGTGCTCACCCGGACCTGCGTCAGCTGCTTCGCGACCTTCTCAACGTAGCGCGCCGAGCCGTGCGTGACGGTGCGCCACGTCGGTGAGCCGGTCACCTGCAACATCCCGTGGTGCTGCAGGAAGCGGAACAGGTAGTGGGCGGGGTAGCTGCCGGCCTGGTCCGGGGCGACCGACCACACCGCCGCGACCAGCGGGGTGAGGAAGTGGCCCACGAAGTAGTCGGAGAAGTGGTGGCGGCGGGCGAAGTGCTCGACCGTCTCGGCTTCGTCGCCGTCGACCAGCGCGGTACGGGCGAAGCGGTGGAAGCGCACGACGTCGGCCAGCATGCGCAGGTACCGCGGCCGCAGCGAGGTCCGCCAGGTCGGGAGCAGCCCGGAGATCCCGCGACCGCCGGCGTACTCCAGGCCGCAGCCCTCGCAGCGGATCGACATCGACATGTCCGACTCCTGCGTCTCGACGCCGAGTTCGTCGAACAGCCGGATCAGGTTCGGGTACGTGACGCGGTTGTGGACGATGAAGCCGGTGTCGACGTCGACCTCGTCGCCGGCGTCGTCGAGGAGTTCGTGGGTGTGGGCGTGACCGCCGACACGGTCGTCGGCCTCGAACAACGTCACGTCGCACTCGCGTTGCAGCACGTGGGCCGCGGTCAACCCCGCCACACCACTGCCGATGACCGCGATGCGCCGGCGTCGTTCGTCGTCCACTCGTCCTCCTCGACCCTCTGTTGGATCCACACACGAGTTTCGCAGAGTGTCCCGGCAGCGGTTCCGGTCCGCGGCCCGGGACACGCAGGCAGACTGGTGCCGTGGCCACGGACGACCTGCAGCACGACGACGACGTCGCCGTCGCACGCGCCCCGCTGTACGGCCTCGAGGTCTTCCTCGTCCTCGGGGTCTCGCTCGGGGCCTCCGGCCTCTACGCGCTGCTGAACCTCATCCGCGCGCAGCTCACCATCAAGGGCGGGATCGGAGCGGCGACGGCCACCCTCAACCAGAGCGCGGCGACCCAGCACTGGCTGGACCTCGCGTTCCAGTTGGCGGACGTCGTCACCGGCGTGATGCCGGCGCTACTCGCGTTGTTGCTGCTGTGGCGCGACCCCGCGCGACCGGGCTTCGGGATCGGGATCACGTGGGACCGGTTCGGGCGCAGCCTCGCCCAGGGCGCAGGATTCGCGGCGTTGATCGGCATCCCCGGGCTGGTGCTGGTCTGGGGGGCGCACGAGCTCGGGGTCAACGCGAGCATCGTCGCCTCGGGTCTGCCCGACGTCTGGTGGCGGATCCCGGTGTCGCTGCTCGCCGCGTTCCAGAACGGCTTCAACGAGGAAGTCATCGTCATCGGGTTCCTGCTGACCCGCTTCGCCCAGATGGGCTGGCGGTCGTCGACGTCAGTCGTCGTCGCGGCGGCGGTCCGGGGCAGCTACCACCTCTACCAGGGGCTGGGCGGGTTCTTCGGCAACTTCGTGATGGGCCTGGTCTTCGGCTGGTGGTTCACCCGCACCAAGCGGGTCGTGCCGTTGATCGTCGCGCACACGATCCTCGACGCTGTCAGCTTCATCGGCTACGTCTACCTGGCCGGCAAGGTCAGCTGGATCTAGCTAGCTCCGGTCGACGACGAACGCCGAGATGATCCGGTCGACGACCCTCATCATCTCGGCGCGGGCGACGTCCGGGTCGTCGCTGTTCGCGATGTAGAGCGACGCCTCGTCGACCGCGCCCATGAACACGACCGCGACCGGGTGCAACGGTTGCGGCGCGACCTGGCCGCTGTCGACGGCCATCTGCAGCAGGCCCTCGACCATGCCGACAGCGGCCCGCTGACCGATCTCGCGCCACTCCGCCCACCCGAGCACGGCGGGGGCGTCGACCAGCAGCAGCTGCCGCAGCGCGGGATCCCGCAGTTCGTCGAGGAAGACACCCACGCCCTGCCGCAGCGCGCCGAGCGGGTCAGCGGCCTCGGTCGACGCGACCCGCTCGCCGACGGTGCCGAGCAGGTCGCTCTCGACCGTCTCGACCACGGCGTGGAACAGCCCGAGCTTGTCGCCGAAGTGGTGGTAGAGGGCGCCGCGGGTCACGCCGGCCGCGGCGACCACCTCGGCGGTCCCGACGTCGGCGTAACCGCGTTCGCCGAACAGGGTGCGCGCCGCCGCCACGAGGGCCCCGCGGGTCGCGGCCGTGCGCTCGGCCTGCGAGCGACGATTGACATTCATACAGTCTGTACGTAACTTACGTACACCCAGCACGGAACTCCCACGGGACGGACGGTACCGGCGATGGACCAGGTGCACACGACGACGCTCACGGTCGGCGACACGACACTCGACGTCGAGGTCTTCGGACCGGACGACCCCGCCGGCCCCACCGTGGTCGCGGTCCACGGCGCCCTGGTCGACGGCACCCTCTGGCACCCGGTCGCGCGCCGGCTCGCGGCGCAGGGCGTGCGGACGGTCGTCCCGACCCTGCCCCTGGGCTCGCACCGACGACCGGTCGCGCCCGGTGACGAGCTCTCGCCCCGAGGCGTCGCACGGATGGTCGGCGCGGTCGTCGACGCCTTCGGCCGGGGCGACGTCGTCCTGCTCGGCAACGACACGGGTGGCGCGATCACCCAGTTCCTGCTGGACGAACGCCCCGACGTCGCCGCCGCGGTGGTGCTGACGAACTGCGACGCGTTCACGTCGTTCCCGCCCGCCCCGTTCGGGTTCGTGTTCCGCCTGTTGCGGACGCGGTGGCTGCTGCCGTCGCTCGCCGTGCCGTTGCGGCTGCGCACGGTGCGGCACTCGGCGCTCGGCTACGGGTTGCTCGTCACGCGACCGGACCCGGCCCTGACCTGGGGGTGGGCGGAGGCCGTCGCCACCCGTCGCGACATCCGACGGGACCTGGTGCGGTTGCTGCGCGCGGTGGACCCGACCGACCTCGACGTCGTCACCCGGCGGATCGGGGCGAGCGCCCCGCCCGCGACGCTGGTGTGGGGGCAGCGCGACCGCGCCTTCTCCCCCGCGCTCTGCCGGCGGCTCGCGGCCGCCCTGCCCGGGTCACGGGTGGTCGAGGTCGAGGGGTCGCGCACGTTCGTCCCCCTCGACGCCCCCGACGCGGTCGTCGACGCCGTGCTGGCCGCGGTACCGGTGCGGTGACCTCGGCCCCCGCGGGTGCCGCCGGCTCACGCGGCGACGAACGCGGGCGCGAGGGCCTCGAGTGCGGCGATGCGGGTCTCGGTGGTCGGTGACTGCACGGCGAGCATGAGCTCGTCGGCCTGCGTGCGGGCGGCCAGCGCGGCGAGGTGGTCGGCGACCTCGGCCGCGGTCCCCACGGCGGTGGCGCCGATCCGGTCGTCGACCAGGGCGCGGGCCTGCGGGTCCAACGTCGTCGCCTCGGCCTCGGCCAGGGTGCGCTGGGCGCGGCGCGAACCGCGGACGATGTCGACCCAGCTCAGCGCCGCCGGCAGGGCCAGGGCGTGGGCGTGCGCGGTGTCCTCGCCGACGACGGCCGAAGCCGTCACCAGGACGTGCGGCGCGGACAGGGTCTCCGACGCCGTGAACCGGTCGCGGTAGAGCTGGACCGCGTCCTCCACCGACCCCGCGGCCCGGCCGAAGTGGTGGGCGAAGGCGTACGGCAGGCCGAGAGCGGCGGCGACGTGCGCGCTCGAGGTCGAGGACCCCAGCACCCACACCTCCGGTACCCCGCGCGGCGACGGCGTGGCCGCGAACCGCTGGTCCCCGGCACTGACGGCGAGGTCGTCGTCGCCCCAGCCGGCGCCGAGGAGGGCCTGGACGTCGGAGATCTCACGGACGAAGTCCTCGATCGCGCCCTGGTGCGCGGCGCGGCGCAGCATCGCGGCCGTCATGCCGTCGGTGCCGGGCGCGCGGCCGATCCCGAGGTCGACGCGTCCGGGGTAGAGCGCCTCGAGCAACGCGAACTGCTCGGCGACGACCAGCGGCGGGTGGTTCGGCAGCATGACGCCGCCCGAGCCCAGGTGGATGCGTTCGGTGACGGCGCCGAGGTGTCCGAGCAGGACCGCGGGCGAGGTCGACGCGACGCCGGGGAAGTTGTGGTGCTCGGCGACCCAGAAGCGGCGGTAGCCCAACCGGTCCGCCGCCCGGGCCAGGGTCGACGACGCCGCGAGTGCGTCGGAGGAGTTCTGGTCGGACGACACGGGGGCGACGTCGAGCACGGACAGTGGCGGCAGGTCACGGGTCACGTCGTCGCAACGCGCTCGCGAGTGTTCAGGATTCCGACAGTGGCAGTTGCGGTCGGAGACTGCCGTTGGCGCCGTGGGTGCGGCTACAGTCCGGGACGTGCCGAGATACCGGATCCGCGAGGCGGCTGGCCTGCTGGGCGTCAGCGACGACACCGTCCGGCGCTGGATCGACGCCGGCCGGCTCACCGCGGCGAACGACGGCGGCGGTCGACTGACCGTCGACGGCGCGGCCCTGGCCGCCCTCGCCGAACAGGTCGCGGCCGAGGGTGCCTTCGCACCCACCAGCGGGGCGGTCGCCGAGTCCGCCCGCAACCGCTTCACCGGTCTGGTCACCCGCGTGGTCCGCGACGGTGTGATGGCCTTGGTCGAGATCCAGGCCGGGCCCCACCGGATCAGCTCGCTGATCAGCCGCGAGTCCGCCGACGACCTCGGCCTCGAACCCGGCGTCCGGGCCGTCGCCTCCATCAAGTCCACCAACGTCGTGGTCGAGATCCCCGCCGTCGACCGCTGACCGTCCACCACGTCTGGAGAACCACCCGTGCACCTGCGCCGTCTCGCGCTGGCCCTCACCGCGGCCACGGCCCTCACGGCCGCCCTCGCCGGCTGCTCGTCCTCCGGTTCCGACGCCACCACGGACTCCGTGTCGGCGGCCGGGTCGGGGTCGTCGTCGACGTCCGCGGTCTCCGGGGCGATCACGGTCTTCGCGGCCGCGTCGCTCACCGGCTCGTTCACGACGCTCGGCGAGCAGTTCGAGCAGGCCAACCCCGGCACGAAGGTGACGTTCAACTTCGGGGCGAGTTCGACGCTCGCCACCCAGATCACCCAGGGAGCGCCGGCCGACGTGTTCGCCTCGGCGTCGCCGACCACCATGCAGACCGTCGTCGACGCCAAGGCCGCCGGAACCCCCACGAACTTCGTCAGCAACTCCGGGGAGATCGCGGTTGCGAAGGGCAACCCCGGCGGGGTCACGTCGCTCGCCGACCTCGCGAAGAGCGGTGTGACCGTCGCGGTGTGCCAGCCGCAGGTGCCGTGCGGGAAGCTCGCCACCACGATCTTCAGCAACGCCGGGATCACGGTGAAGCCGGTGACCCAGGAGGCCGACGTCAAGTCGACGCTCGCGAAGATCACCGCGGGCGCCGTGGACGCCGGGATCGTCTACGTGACCGACGTGAAGGCCGCGGGTGACGCCGTGCAGGGCATCGAGATCCCCGCCGACCAGAACTCCACCACCGAGTACCCGATCGCCACCCTCACCGGGTCGGGGAACGCCGACCTGGCCGAGGCTTTCACCGCGTACGTGCTCTCCGCGGACGGACAGAAGGTGCTCACCGACGCGGGGTTCGCCGCCCCGTGACGGTGCTGGCGGCGCGGGCCGGCCGTCGCCGGACGTCCGGGGTGACGACCGGTGTCCCTGCCGTCCTCGTGCTGCCGGCGTTGCTGGGTGCAACGTTCCTGCTGCTGCCGTCGATCGCGTTGCTCGTCGACGCCCCGTGGACCCAGCTGCCCGACATCCTCCGGACCGGCGAGGTCCGTGACGCTCTGCGGTTGTCGCTCATCTGCGCGACGGGTGCCACCGCACTGTCGCTCGTCGTCGGTGTGCCGTTGGCGTGGGTGCTCGCCCGGGTCCGGTTCCGCGGCCTCGGTCTGCTGCGGGCCGCGGTGCTGCTGCCCCTCGTCCTGCCGCCCGTGGCCGGTGGCGTCGCCCTGTTCTCGGCGTTCGGACGCCTGGGCCTGGTCGGTCAGCCGGTCTACCGGGCCACCGGGTTCCAACTGCCGTTCACCACCTGGGGCGTCGTGGTGGCCGAGGCCTTCGTGGCGATGCCCTTCCTCGTCGTGAGCGCTGAGGGGGCGTTCCGCACGGTCGACTCCCGGCTCGAGGAGGCGGCGACGACCCTCGGCGCGTCACGGGCGGTGGTGTTCCGGCGGGTGGTCGTGCCGACGGTCGGACCGGCGCTCGTCGCGGGCTCGGTGCTGTGCTGGGCGCGGGCGCTGGGCGAGTTCGGCGCGACCATCACCTTCGCCGGCAACCTGCGGGGTACGACCCAGACCATGCCGTTGCTGGTGTCGCTCTCGCTCGACGTCTCGCTCGACCGCGCCAAGGCGCTGGCTCTGGTCCTCATGGTCATCTCGGTCGTCGTCCTCGCCTCGCTGCGCGACCGCTGGCTGCGGACGCCGTCGGCCACGGCGTGAGCGGGCTGCACGTCGCGGCCGGCTGCAACGTCGGGACGTTCTCTCTCGACGTCGAGATGTCGGCGGCCGACGGTGAGGTCGTCGCCGTGATCGGCCCGAACGGCTCGGGCAAGTCGACGTTGCTGCGAGCAGTCGCCGGTCTGCAGCCGTTGACCACCGGCACGATCACCCTCGGTGACCGCACGCTCGACGACCCCGGCCGCGGGACGTTCGTCCCGGCCCGGGACCGCCGCACGGGTGTGGTCTTCTCCGACATCCGCCTCTTCCCGTCGATGTCCGCGCTCGACAACGTCGCGTTCGGACTGCGGGCCCGCGGCGTCCCCCTGAAGCCGGCCCGTGCCGCCGCGGCGACGTGGCTGGACCGGATGGGGATCGGCGACCTCGCCGGGCGACGCAGCCGACAACTGTCCGGCGGGCAGGCGCAACGCGTCGCCATCGCGCGGGCCCTCGCCTGCGAACCCGACGTCCTGCTGCTCGACGAACCCCTGGCGGCGCTGGACGTCGCGACCCGTGCCGACGTCCAGGCGGCCCTCACCGCCCACGTGGCGGGGTTCGCCGGTCCGGCCCTGCTCGTCACCCACGATCCGCTCGAGGCCGTCCTGATGGCGTCGCAGATCGTGGTGCTCGAGGCCGGCCGGGTCGTGCAGTCCGGGCCGCCCGTGGAGATCACCAACCGGCCGGCGTCCCCGTACGTCGCGCGGGTGGTCGGGGTGAACCTCTGGACCGGACGCGGTGACGGCGCGACGGTCGTCCTCGACGGCGGCGGCACGCTCGTGGTCGCCGACCCCGTCGACGGTGAGGTGTCGGTGTCGGCTCCCCCGTCGGCCTTCACGCTGCACACCCACGAACCGCGCGACACCAGTGAGCGCAACGCGTGGCCGGCCACGGTCGAGTCGCTCACGGTCGTCGGCGACGCCGCCTCCGGTCTGATCCGCGCGCACCTGCGCGGACGTCCGGACGTCGCCGTCGACCTCACCCCGGCCGCGGTCGCGGACCTCGACCTCGCGGCCGGGCGCCGGGTGTGGGTCGCGGCCAAGGCCACCGCGCTGCAGGCGTACCCGCGGCGGTGAGTCAGGCGCGCTCTGTCGGTGGGTCCCCCTAGGTTGGGACCCGTCATCGTCGACGAGGTGGGGGCGGTCTGTGTCACGGCGCGGGTGGGGGCTGTTCGCCCTCATGTCGGTGGTGTGGGGGCTGCCCTACCTGTTGATCCGGGTCGCGGTCGACGAGATCACCCCGCCCGCGGTGGTGTTCGTGCGCGTCGCGGTCGCGACGCTGCTCCTCGTGCCGTTGTGCCTGGCCCGGGGCGCCCGCACCACGCTGCTGCCGGCGTTCCGGCGTTGGCGCCCGCTGCTCGCGTACACCGTCGTCGAGATCGCCGTCCCGTGGTTGCTGCTCACGCACGCCGAGACCCGGGTGACGAGTTCGCTGGCCGGCATCCTGGTCGCCGCGACCGCGCTGGTGTCCGCCGTCCTGAGCTGGGTGGCCGGCACGGCCGACCGGCCGGGGCGCGGGCGCACGCTCGGTCTGGTGGTCGGTTTCGCCGGCGTGATCGTGCTGCTCGGGGTCGACCTGGGTGGCGTGTCGTGGCTCGCCGTCACCGAGATCGGCGGCGTGACGATCTGCTACGCCCTGGGGCCGATGCTGCTCACCCGGTACCTCGCCGACCTGCCGGCGCTCGGGGTGGTCACCGCCTCGGTGGCCCTCACCGCCGTCATCTACGTGCCGGTCGTCCTGCTCGGTCCGGCGGTCGGGTGGTCCCACCTGAGCGCCGGTGGCATCGCGTCGCTCGCCGGGCTTGCGGTGGTCTGCACGGCGCTGGCGTTCGTCGGGTTCTTCGCGCTCATCGCCGAGGTCGGCCCGACCCGCGCCGTGCTCATCACGTACGTCAACCCGGCCGTCGCGCTGCTGCTCGGCGTCGTCGTGCTCAGCGAGCCGGTGACCGTCGGCATGGCGGTCGGCTGCCCCCTGATCCTGCTGGGGTGCGCGCTCGGCGCGGCCCGGGCCCGCCGGCGGGACGGCTCCCCCGAGCCCGCCGTGCCGGGTGCCGCGCCGGTGGTGCCGGCCGCCACCGTCCTCGACCCCGACCCCACTCCCGAGAGGTGCTGACCGTGGCCGCCGAGATCGTCCACCCGCTGCCGCCCGAGCTGCTGGACCCGATGTACGCCGCGGCCACCCGCGCCTACCTGTCGTCCGACACCGGCCTGAGTTCTCCGTGGCGCCGCCGGGCCGTCGACCTCGACCTCGCCTGGGTCGCCCGCGACGCCGGCCGGGTCGTCGGCACCCTGCGCATCGTGCGGGACTCGCTCTCGGTCCCCGGGGCGCCCGGTCGGCCGTCCCCCCGGATCCCGGCCGATCTGCTCACGCTGGTGTCGGTGGCGCCGTCACACCGGCGTCAGGGTCTGCTGCGGCAGATGCTCTCCGCCTCGCTCACGGAGGCCCACGACCGCGGCGAACCGGTGTCGATCCTCGTGGCGGCCGAGTACCAGATCTACGGCCGGTTCGGCTACGCGCCCGCGTGCTGGGAGACCACGTACGAGGTGAACGGGTTCCGGCCCGGCGCCCAGGTGCTGGGCGAGCCGGTCGGGGCGATGCGCGAGATCGAACCGGTCGAGGCGTCCGACCTCGCACCGCCGGTCTACGAGGCGGAATCCCTCGTGCGCGCTGGGGTCATCGGCCGCGACGACATCTGGTGGGACCGCGAGTTGCGCCGCGTCGGTGAGGACCGTGCGTTCGTGGCACCGCCCGAAGGGGGGCTGCCGCGGCACGCGGTGCACGTCGACCCGAGCGGCGTGGTGGACGGCTTCGTCACCTGGTCGGTGGCCCAGCAGGATGACGGTCGTGACCTCGGCACCCTGCACGTCCACGAGGTCCTGGCCTCGACGCCGGTCGGTTACCGGGAGGTGTGGCGGTTCCTGCTCGGCATCGACCTCATCGACCGGCTGCACTACCCGAACCGTCCGGTCGACGACCCGTTGCCGTGGCTGCTCGCCGACGCCCGCACCGCCGGGGCGTCCCGCAGCGAGGACGCGACCTGGCTGCGGATCCTGGACGTTCCCGCCGCGTTGTCGGCGCGGGGCTACGGCGTGGAGGGCGAGATCGTGCTCGATGTCGTCGACGAAGCCGTCGGCCACTGGGCCGGCGGCCGCTTCCGCCTCACCGCCGGCCCCGAGGGCGCCACCTGCGTCGCCGCGCCCGAGGCCACCGCCGACATCCGGCTCCCCCAGTCCACCCTGGCGTCGCTGTACCTCGGCGGCGTCCGGGCGGCCCTGCTCGGCCGCACCGGCGGCTTCGACGAGCAGACCCCCGGCGCCGGCGCCCGCCTCGACGCCCTGTTCGCCACGCCCCTCGCCCCCTGGCGCGCCACCGACTTCTAGCCGCGGGACGTGAGGTCGGACGCCCGCCGAGACCCGGGAGCGGGTCAGGTGGCGGGGCGGTCCGGGTCGTTCGGCGGGTAGGCGGGGTCGGGCGGGTAGCTGTAGCCGGGGCCGGAGTAACCCGTGCTCGACGGCGGAGCGGGGGGCGGGGCCGAGGGCGAGAGAGCAGGGGGTGCGGGGACGGCGGGCTCGGGGCTGAGGGTGGCGTGGGCCTCCTGGGTCGCCGGGTCCTCGTCGGAGGCGCGCAGGTTCTGCGCCTCGGGCTGGGTGTAGGCGGGCGGCAGGGTCGACTGGAACCAGTCGGAGGTGTCGATCCGGGTGCCCGGTTCGGCCCCGGCGGGGGTGCCCTCGCCGCCGACCGATGACGCCGTGGCCGCGCCGGCGAGCCAGCCGCCGTCAGCCGCACCGGACGGACCGGACTCACCACCGCCACCGCCGCCGCCGAAGGCCGAGGCCAGGTTCTCGACGGCCTTGCCGAACTCGCTCGGGATGATCCACATCTTGTTGGCGTCGCCCTGCGCGATCTGCGGCAGGGTCTGCAGGTACTGGTACGCCAGCAGCGCCGGGTCGGGGCGGGCGGCGTGGATGGCGCCGAAGGTGGTCTCGATGGCCTTGGCCTGGCCCTGCGCCGAGAGGTACCGCGCGGCCCGCTCACCCTCGGCGGACAGGATGCGCGACTGCCGGTCGGCCTCGGCCGCGAGGATGACCGCCTGCTTGCGGCCCTCGGCGTCGAGGATCGCCGCGGCCTTCTGACCCTCGGCGGTCTTGATCGCCGACTCGCGCTGGCCCTCGGCGGTGAGGATCAGCGCGCGCTTGTTGCGGTCGGCGCGCATCTGCTGCTCCATCGAGTCCTGGATCGAGGGCGGCGGGTCGATGGCCTTGAGTTCGACGCGGGCGACCCGGATGCCCCACGGGCCGGTCGCTTCGTCGAGGACGCCGCGCAACTGCGTGTTGATGGCGTCGCGGCTGGTGAGCGTCTCCTCCAGGTTCAGCGACCCGACGACGTTGCGCAGCGTGGTGATCGTCAACTGCTCGACGGCTTGGATGTAGTTGGCGATCTCGTAGGTGGCGGCGCGGGGGTCCGTCACCTGGAAGTACACGACCGAGTCGACGGCGACGGTGAGGTTGTCCGAGGTGATCACCGGTTGCGGCGGGAACGAGACGACCTGTTCGCGCAGGTCGAGCATCGGCCGCATGCGGTCGATGAACGGGATGAGCAGGGTCGGGCCGGGGGTGGCGGTGCGGGTGTAGCGGCCCAGCCGTTCGACCACCGCGGCCCGCGCCTGCGGCACGATCCGGATGCTCCGCACCAGCACGATGACGGCGAAGACCGCGACGACGATGCCGATGACGGCGCCCGCACTCATGGTGTCAGCCTTCCACCCGGGTCAGGGAGTTTCACGTCGTGGCGCACGACGACCGTGGCACCGTCGACGCCGACGACGCGCAACGGCGTGCCGGCGGCGTACCAGTCGGCGGCGTCGGCCGTCCGCGCGGTCCACTCGGCGCCCTGCACCCGCACCCGCCCGCCGTACTGGTCGACCGGCTCCAGGACGACGGCCTCGGAGCCCACGATGCGGTCGACACCGAACCGTCCGCCGTCGCCCTTGAGCAGCCGGCGGCGGGCGTAGGGGCGCACCAGGAACATGAGCACGGTCGCGACGACGGCGGCGACCACCACGGCGGCGACGAAGTTCCCGGTCGCCGCCTGCGTGATCCCGCCGGCCGCGGCCCCGCCCGCGAGCATGACGAGGATCAGGTCGCCGGACAGTGCCTCGGCACCCGCCAGCACCACGGCCGCGAGCAGCCAGATCAGCCAGGGCTCCACCACCCCATCCTGCACCGTGGTGGTGATCGGCGCCGAGCACGACGAACGGCCGAGCACGACGAACGGTCGAGCACGACGAAGGGCCGGGCCCGACGTCGATGTCGGACCCGGCCCTTCGAGACGGTGTGCTGTTCCCGGCGTCAGCCGAGAGATGTTGCAGAGTGCATCACTTGGCTTCGGGGGCGTTCGTCACGTAGCCCTCGAGGTCCACCACGACCTGCGTCGGGGAGTACCCGACGTAGAAGGTGGCCTTGCCGTCGACGATCGGGACGAGCAGGAACCCGCCGATGGTCTGGCCGGTCGAGAAGTTGATGTTGCTGGTCTGCAACTTCCCGGCGTCGGCCTTGTAGCTGGCGATCCAGCCGCTGCTCTTCGACCCGGTGGCCGTGACGTTGAGCGCGGCGAAGTCCGCCCCGGCCGGAGCCGAGGTCGGGAGCGTGACGGCGACCGTGCCGAACTGCGGCCCGGTGATGCCGCCGAGCCCGGAACGCGAGTCGGCGAGACGCGTGGCGTTCTGCGCCGTCACCCGGTTGCTCACGGAGTAGCCCTTGACGTCGACGATGATGTTGGTCGGGTTCCCGACCACGCCGAGCACGAACTTGCCGTCGGTCGGCTTCACCCACACCAGGTTCGAGGCGATGGTGCTGGAGGTGTAGTTGATCGCGCTGGTGGTGCCACCCGTCGCGTCCGACTGCACCCGGATGTAGCCCGAGCCCAGAGCGTTGGCCTGGGTCAGGGTGACCGCCACCGCCGTGGCGTCGTCCGGCACGCCGTTCTCGCCGACCGGCAGGGTCACGAGGTACTGACCGGTGCCCTTGCGCCCCGTGGTCGTGCCGATCGCGGGGGTGCGGGTGTCGTAGATGCGCTGCGCGGGCGACAAGCTGGTGAAGCTCGTGCTCGGGAAGGACCCGACGACGTCGACCACGATGTCGATCGGCGCGCTGTTGCCACCCACGGCGAGGTTCACGCGGCCGCCGTCGCCCGGCGACACCATGACCTCCTGCGCGAAGGTCGGACCCTTGACGAAGTTGACGTCCGAGGTCGCCGGCGGGGCCGTGCCGTCCGGGTAGACCTTGATGTAGCCCTGGGTCTTCGGGTTCGGCACGGTCACCGACAGCAGCGCCGTGGCGCCGTCGCCCACGGAGTCGGGCAGCGTCACCTGGGTGAAGGTCTGCACCGGTCCGCGGGGGTGGTCGGGCAGGTCGGCGCGGGTGTCGAGCAGTCGGGTCGGGTCGGGGTTGAAGCCGTCGGTCGTCGCGGCGTGCGCCATCGCGGCACCGCTCGCCACGAGGGCCGCCGTGGCCGCACCGACGACGACGGTGCGCAGGAACGCGCGCCCCCGTGTCGCGGGACGGGTGGAGATGTCGGTCATGGTCGTCGCTCCCTGGTTCGCGTCCGGGCCGGTCACTCGTCCGCCGCCGGGGTCGTGGTCGGTGTCTTGTATCCGCTGTGCGGTGTGCCGAGGTACGGGAAGGACTTTAAGTAGCGGACGCTGCCCTTCGCGGTGATGTCCTTGGCGTCGTTCGTGAGGTACTCGTCGACGAGCCCCACCGCGTCGTCGACCTTGTACGTCGAGTCGATGAGCGGGTACAGCAGGCCCGCCACGGCCTTGAGCTCGACCGTGGTGACGTCGTCGTAGACCCGACGACCGTTGGGGAAGCCCGCTGCGTCGCCACCGGCCAGCCCGAGGTTGCTGAACGAGTCCGCCCCGGTCGCCGTCGGCGGGATCGCCATGTTGAGCCGCAACAGGTCCGACTGCACCGTGCCCGTGAAGTTCTGGAACCCGTCGATCAGTCCCGCCGGGATGCCGGTGAGCAGGATCGCGGCCAACTCGGCGCGCGACGCCGTCCCCGCCGCCACCTTGGCGTCCAACGCCTTGAGGTTGGGGAAGGCCGTGCCCGCACCGTCACCCGCCGGGCTGTAGAGGATCGGCAGCAACTGGGCGAGCTCGGGGTTGGTGACGCCCGCCGCGAAGGCGGAGTCCGCCGACGGCGGCGAGTAGTTCCAGGCGTCCTTCTTCGAGATCGGCACGAGGACCTCGTTGAACAGCGGGTTCGCCATACGTGAGACCTGCTGGTACGCGCCGCTGTAGGTGTCGACACCCTGGGTTCCGAGCATCTTCACCTTCTGCCGGCTGGCCGAGGTGTAGACGCCGATGACGCTGGTGCGCGCGCTGGCGTCGGTCGGGTTGATCCGTCCGGGCGTCAGCTGGGTCTTCGGCACCTGGATCGCGATCGAGTGCACGTTGACCGCCGCCGTGGAGTTCACGGACGGCATCTTGTCGAGGCCGCCGAAGTGCGCCTGGCTGATGGGCCGGATCTGACCGAGGTCGAAGATCGCGCCCAGGTCGACGTAGAAGCCCTCCGCGCGCTGGCCGGCGAAGACCTTCTCGCCGGTGGGCAGCGTGTAGATGAACTGCTTCGTCAGCTTGTCCGGCCCCCCGTTGGGGCCGTCGGTCGCGTAGTCCGGGGTGGACAGCGGGCCGATGTTGCACGGCGGGCAGGCGAGGTTGGTCGCGATCTCCCGCGAGTTGCCGTTCACGATCCGGGTGACCGAGAAGAACTGGCGCCGGTTCCAGTTGCTGGTGTCCAGACGGCCGTTGCCCTTCACCGCGATGGGGCCGGTGTTGTAGAGGAACGTGTTCGGGTTCGTCAGGCGCGAGGTGAACTTGAACTGGTAGATGACGTTGCCCTTGGCATCGCCGTCGTTGTCGATGTGGATCTCGTACAGCACGTCGTCACCGAACTCGTAGAAGTTCGGGCCGCCGTCCGGTGCCTGCAGCGGCACGTAGTTGGCGATGATCGTGACGGTGTCGGGGTTGTCGGGGCTGACGAACGCGTAGAGGTCGGTGCTGTCGGCCGCCGGGTCCTTCGAGATCTCCGGGGCTTCGCGGTGCGATGACATGTCCTGCGCTCTCCTAGGCGGTGTGCTGCTGAGCAGCGCGGGCGATGGCGTGGGCGAGGGAGGAGTCACGCACGGTGACCTCCTTCTCGCCGAGGAACAGGTCGACCTCACCGGTGCGCAGGTCGCGCACGCGCGCGACGACGTGCGCGGTGAGGGCAGCGGCGGGGGCGGGGGCGGCCGGCGCCGGGGCGGCGTCGGCCTCGTTCGTGCGTGACCCGACGACGGCCGCGACGCCGGCGGCGGCGGCCGTGGCGGACGCCGTCGCGAGCAGCGACCGGCGGGAGAGGTGTTCCATGCGGGTGGATCCCTTCGGATGGGGACGGCGAGCCCCGGTCGACGGGCGACAGGGGGACGGAACGGCCGGCCCCACCTTCCGGGGGACGGACGCCAGAAGGATCAGAACACGGAATCTGCCGAGATTTCTGGCGGATCACTGCCAGGTTTCGAGGCCCGCGGACGTTTGTCGCCAAGACCTGGCAGCAGTGGGGACGATCAGGCCGTCACGAAGTCGATGAGCTCCTCGACGCTGCGCCGCAGCGGCACCTCGACGTCGCGCATCGTGTCCACCGCACCGAGCACCCGGCGCCACATCTCCCGTGGGTCGGAAACTCCGAGCGCGGCGCAGATCCCGTCCTTCCACGGCACGCCCCTCGGCACGACCGGCCACGCCGTGATGCCCAGCGCCCGCGGGGTGACGGCCTGCCAGATGTCGACGTACGGGTGGCCGTTCACGAGGACGTGAGGGTTGCGGACCCCGGCGACGATGCGCGACTCCTTGGAGCCCGGCACGAGGTGGTCGACGAGCACCCCGAGTCGGCGTCCGGGTCCGGGGCCGAACTCGCGCACGTGCTCGACCAGGTCGTCGATGCCCGACAACGGTTCGACCACCACGCCCTCGACCCGCAGGTCGTCACCCCAGATCCGTTCGAGCAGTGCGGCGTCGTGGACGCCCTCGACCCAGATGCGGCTGCCGCGCGCCACACGGGCACTCGCACCGGCGACCGCGAACGACCCCGACGCCGTGCGCGCCCGCGGACCCTTCGGCGCGGCGGCGGGAGTGGGGCGTACCAGCGTCACCAGCGCACCGTCGAGCAGGAACGCCGCGGGCAGCAGGGGGAAGTCGCGTCGACGGCCGTCACGGTCCTCCAGCGTGACGACGTCGCGCTTCTCCCCCGCCGCGACCGCGCGCCCCAGGGCGACGACCGCGCCGCAGAACCGGCCGTCGGCCGTCTCGACGACCGTCCCCGGGTCGGCCGGCACGGTCGGGACGGTACGGCGGCGGGGATCGCGGGCTCCCGGGGACAGGACGTCGTCGGCGTAACGCACGTCGGGCCACGCTAGGCGGCGGCGCGGGGGCGAGCGTCCCGACGCGCCGCGGGCGTCAGGCATCCTGGATCGGTGATCGACGAACGCACCCTCACCGCGCGCGGCCCCGACATCGGGGTGCTCGCCGCGTGGGTCACCGCGTGGCTGCGCGGGACGGCGGCGGGTGACGACCTGCTGGCGGCCATCCCCGGTGTGCGCGCCCACCGGGTCACCGGCGACACCCGCGACGTCGGCGAGGCCGCGTTCACCGAGGTCCTGCTCGCGTGGCGCCGACGCGGCGCGACCGGCGTCCGGGTCGTCCTGCCCGTCCCCGGGGACGTCCGCGGGCTGCCGGCCGACAACCCCGCCTTCACCGCGGCGGCGCTCGACGCCGGCCAGGCGCTGGTGGGCGGCGGTCTCGGCCTGGTGCCGGAGGCGGTCGGCTCCGGCCAACTGCTGCTCTGGCACGCCTTCGAGGTCGGCGAGGCCGGCCCGGACCCCCTCACCGTGCGCGAGGCCCAGGTCGAACTCGGCGCGGCCATGCGTGAGACGGCCGGGATCTTCACCCGCGAGTCACTCGCGGCCGGGGCCGACCCGGCAGCGTTGGCGGGTGCACGCCGCGCGGGCGACCAGGTGGAACTGCCGCCGGGTCACCCCGGTCCGGCGGTGGCGCTGCTCGCGCAGGCGCGACGGCTGCGGGCCGTGCT
>NZ_JBTJEQ010000035.1:0-53150 GCF_054456675.1 Jatrophihabitans sp. YIM 134969 | reverse complement strand
GGCGAGCATCCGCTGCGCCCCCGCCACCCGCGCGGCGGTCAGCGTGGCCGGCCGTTCGAGGAACGCCGCGGCCGCCGTCTGGCCGCCGCGGTCGTGGGCGCGACGGGCGGCCCGTTCCAGTTCGTCGGCGACGTCGTCGGCCGGGGCGGTCGCGGCCTGGGCGAGGTGCCAGGCCCGGCGGTCGGGGTCGACGTGGGGGTCGGTCACCTCGGCGAGCGCGCGGTGGGCCTCCCGCCGCTGCTCCACCCCCGCCGCGCGGTAGACCGCCGACCGGGCCAGGGGGTGACAGAACGTCACCCGGGTGTCGAGGGCGACCAGCCCGCTCGCCTCGGCGCACCGCGCCGCGCGCGGGCCGAGTCCGCTGCAACTCGCCGCGGCCCACAACGTGTCCGGCGCCCCGACGGGATCGGCCGCGGCCAGGGTGAGCCACCGACGGGCCGGTTCGGGCAGCCGCTCCAGGCGCCGCCGGTAGGTCGCCTCGATGCGGTGCGAGAGCGGGGAGACGGCGGCCAGGCCGTATCCGCCGGCGAGGTCGGACGGCGTGACGCCGCGGGGCAGTTCGAGCAACGCGAGCGGGTTGCCCCGTGCCTCGTGGAGGACCTGCTGCCGAACGACCGGATCGATGCGTCCGGTCAACGCGGCGTCGAACACCGTGCCCGCTGCGGGCGGTGCGAGCCCCCCGACGACCAGTTCCGGCACCCCGCGCAGGTCCGGGCTGGGCGCACGGGAGGCGAAGACCACCGCCACCGGCGTGCCCGCGACCCGTCGCGCGAGGAACGCGAACGCCCGCGACGAAGTCCGGTCCAGCCACTGCTCGTCGTCGACCACGACCAGCACGGGTCGGTCGGCGGCGCGCTCGCGGACCAACCGCACGACCCCGAGGGCGACGTTGAACACCTCGGTGACCGCGCCGTCGTCGAGCCCGAGGGCGGTCCGGACCGCCGTGCGCTGGGGCCCGGGGAGACGGTCGATGGCGTCGGTGTCCTCGCCGAGCAGGTGGTGGACCGCGGCGAACGCCAGCTCGCGTTCGGCCTCGATCCCGGACACCCGCAGCACGTGGAGACCGGCCGCGGCCTCCGACGCGGCGTCCAGCAGCGCCGACTTGCCGATCCCGGCCTCGCCGACGAGCACCAGGGCGGCGCCGTCCCCGGCCCGGGCCCGGTCGACGACCGCGGCGAGGCTCGCGAGTTCGCGCTCCCGCCCCACGAGTGCCACGCGTCGTCCCCCGTTCCACGGTTCTGAAGTCCAGGTTCAGGAACCGTAGGCCGGAAGAGGGTGATCGGACAACCTCCCGACTGGCCAGGTCCGCCGCGACGGCAGGCCCGTGGCGGATTCCGGGCGGTGCCCGGGTGGCGAGCATCGTGCGGTGCACGATCGCGCCTTCCACGCCCAGTGCCAGGCCGCGCCCGAGCGCGCAGCCGGTCACCCCGACGACACCGGGCCGGACGGCGCCGACCCCTCCGGGCGGCGCGGTCCGGGCGGTCGGGGCGGTCGGGGCGGTCGGGGCGGTCGGGGCGGTCGGGGCGGTCGGGGCGGACCGTCCCGGGGGTTGACCCTGTTCGCGCTCGCCCTCGGGACCTTCGCCATCGGTTCCGGGGAGTTCGGCAGCAACGGGATCGTCCAGCTGCTCGCGCAGGGGTTGGACACCTCGGTCCCCACCGCGACGTGGGCCGTCACGGCCTACGCCGGCGGCGTGGTGATCGGCTCGCCCCTCATCACGGTCGCCGCGGCCCGGCTCAACCGGCGGGTGCTGCTGCTCGGCGTCATGGTGCTGTTCGTCGTCGGCAACCTGCTCTCGGCGCTCGCCTCGGACATCGCGGCGATGGTCGCGTTCCGCTTCCTCACCGGGACGGTGCAGGGCGCCTACTTCGGCGCGGCGGCGGTGGTGGCGGGCTACGTGTACGGACGCGGCCGCAGCGGCAAGGCGTTCGCCACCGTCATGGGCGGGCTGACGGTCGCGGCCATCGTGGGCGCACCGCTCGGGACGTTCCTCGGCCAGCACGCCGGGTGGCAGTCGCTGTACCTCACCGTCGCCGGGCTGGGCGCGCTCGCACTGGTCGCCCTGGTGGTCTGGGTGCCGCGGACCGACGACCTCGCGGGCGGCAGCGTCGGGCACGAGGTGCACGACCTGCGCAGCTGGCCCGTGTGGGTGATGGTCGCGGTCGCCGCCGCGGGGATCTCCAGCATCTTCGCCGTCTACACGTTCATCGGGCCGTTCGTCACCGATGCCGCTCACCGCTCGCCGTCGCTCATCCCGGTGGCACTCTCGGTGTTCGGCGTGGGCATGGCCATCGGCAACGCGGTCGGCGGGCGGTTGGCCGACCGCTACGAATCACTCGGTCTCATCCTGGGATTCGCTGCGACCCTCGGACTGCTGGTGATCATCGGCACCGCCGGCTCGTCGATCGTGGTGCTGCTTCCGTGCCTGCTCGGCGTGGGCGCGTTCATGATGACCGCGGTACCGACGATCCAGGTCCGGCTCACCCAGTTCGCCCCGCACGCCCCGACCCTCATGGGTGCGCTCAACCTCGCGGCCCTGAACCTCGCGAACTCCCTCGGCGCGATCGGCGGAGCGGTGCTGATCGACGCCGGCGGCGGGCCGTTGTCGACGGTGTGGGCCGGGTTGGTGTTGACCTCGATCGCCCTGACCCTGTATCTGGTGGCCGTGCCCCGACGACGTGGACGGACCGCCGGAGCGACACGATCGGAGCCGGCGGCCGCCCCGTCGTGACCGCCCTGGTCGTCGTCGTCCTGCTCGGAGTGGTGCTGCTCGTCGCCCAGGTGACGTCCGAGCACGTGCGGATCCCCCCGCCGGTGCTGCAGTTGCTGTGCGGCATCGCGCTGGGCTTCGTGCCGAGGCTGCGGGAGGTGGAACTGCCGCCCGAGGTGGTGCTCGTCCTGATCCTGCCGGTGCTCCTCTACTGGGAGAGCCTGCGCACCGGGTTGCGGACGGTGCGGGCGAACCTGCGGGTGATCGTGCTGCTGTCGACCGTGCTCGTGGCCGTCACCGCCGCGGTGGTCGCGGTCGTCGCGCACGCGTCGGGGATGGACTGGGGACCGGCGTGGGTGCTCGGCGCCGCGCTCGCCCCGACCGACGCCACGGCCGCCGCGGCGTTGACGCGCCGGTTGCCACGACGGATGGTCACGACCCTGCGGACCGAGAGCCTGGTCAACGACGGCACGGCGTTGGTGATCTACGGGGTGGCCGTCGCCGCGACCGTCGGGACGCACGCGGTGACCGTGCCGTACGTGGCCGGGTCGCTCGCGGTGAGCTACCTCGGCGGTGTCGCGAGCGGGGTCGTGGTCGGGCTGCTCTCCAACGCCGCGCGACGTCGGCTCGACGACTCGCTCACCGCCAACGTCAACTCGCTGCTCGCACCGTTCGCCGCGTACCTCGCAGCCGAGGCGTGGCACGCCTCCGGTGTGTTGGCGGTCGTGACCTGCGGGCTGATCGCGCTGCGCAAGGCCCCGCGGTACGGGCGCGCGTCGGGCCGTCACCAGCGCGACGCGTTCTGGACGCTCGCCGTGTTCGTCCTGAACGGCACGCTGTTCTGCTTCATCGGGATCGAGGCGCAGGCCGCCGCGTGGGCGTTGTCCGGCGCGGACCTGCGTCGCGGACTGGTGCTCGTCGCCGCCGTCACCGGCGTGACGATCGGCGTGCGCTTCGCCTGGTTGTTCACGACGCCGTACCTGTTGCGCGTGGTCGACCGTCGACCGCAGCAGCGCCGGTTGCGGATGGGAGCCGGGGCACGTTTCGTCTACGTGGTCGCGGGATTCCGGGGTGCGGTGTCGATGGCGGCGGCGTTGGGCGTGCCCCGCACGACGTCGGACGGCAGCCCGTTCCCGCAGGCCGACCTGCTGGTCTTCGTGGCATCGGGCGTGATCGTGCTGTCGCTCGGTCAGGCGCTGGTCATGCCGGCCGTGGTCCGCTGGGCGCACCTGCCGCCGGACGACAGCCGCGAGCAGGAGAACGCCCTGGCGACGTCGGCGATGTTGCACGAGACCCTCGGTGCGCTCGACGGTCTCGCGGCCCACCTGCACGTCGATCCGCACGTGACGGCCCGGCTGCGCGACCGCTACGCGGAGCACGCCCGCGCCGTCGACGACACCGACGACTCGCCCCTGCTCCACGAACGCCACGCCTACCGCCGCCTCGCCCTGGCCGCCCTGCACCACGAGCGCGACGTGCTGTTGCGCCTGCGCGACGAGGACCGCATCGACGACGACGTCCTGGTCGACATCCAGGGTCGCCTCGACCTCGAGGAACTGCGGTTCGAGACGACGGACCGGACCTGACTGCTGGCCGCGTTCAGCTGAACGCGGCGGCCTTCCGGACAATTCGGGCATGTCGATCGCGTCCGGTTCGGATTGTCACCGGGTCGTGTGAGACTCCTGCTCGGTCGTCATCGGGCGGCCACGTCGGTTCCGGTGGGAGTGCGTCCGTGGTGCGTCGAGCAGTGGTGGCCGGAGCGGTCCTCGCCGTGGTGTCGGGGTTGTTCGTCGGGGTCGGCACGGCGGCCTCGTCCGCCGCCGCTCCGGGCGCGACCGCAGCGGACCTGCCGGGTGGCACATACGTCCCGGTCGCTCCCGCCCGGCTGCTGGACACCCGCCGCGGCCTCGGTGCGCCGCGCGGTGTCGCCACCGAGGTGACCCTGCCCGTGGCCGGTCACGGCGGCGTGCCGACCACCGGTGTCGCCGCGGTCGTCCTCAACGTGACCGTCACCGGGGCCACGCGGTCGGGCTACCTCGTGGTGGCGCCCCAGCTGCACTCCGGGAGCTCGAACGTCAACTTCGGGCCGGGCCGTGCGATCGCGCAGCTGGCCGTGAGCAAGGTCGATGAGGACGGCCGGGTCGCAATCACGTCGAACGCGGCCGTTCACATGATCGCCGACGTCGTCGGCTGGTTCACCGATCCGACCCACGCGGGTTCGGGCGCCACCTACCGGGGCGTCTCCCCCCGTCGGCTGTACGACACCCGGGCCGCCAGCGCGGGCCGGTTGATCGGAGGGGCGGCCCGACGCATCCCGCTCACGTCGGTGCCGGCCGGCGCGACCGCGGTCGCGGTCAACCTCACGACGGTCCGCCCGACGGGTGACGTCTACGTCACCGCCTGGGGTTCCGGTACCCGCCCGGCGACGTCGTCGATGAACGTCGCCAAGGGTGAGGTCCGTTCGAACCGGGCCATCGTCCCCATCGCCGCCGACCGCTCGATCACCGTGTTCCTCAGCGGCGGCCGGTCCGATCTGGTCGTCGACCTCTCGGGGTGGTTCACCGCCGGCGCCGGTGCGGCAGGCGGCTCGCGCTTCGTGCCGATCGTGCCCGGACGGCTCGGTGACACCCGTGGCGAGAACAGGAACATCTACACCAACCAGTACTTCCCCCTGCTCAACACTGTCGCCGTCGCAGGCCGACAGACCACCAGCATCCCGTTGCCACCGACCGACGCGCTGATCCGCCCGACCGCCGCGTGGCTCACGGTCACGGTGGTCTCGCCCGCCTGGCGGGATGGCTCGCGCTGGCGCCGACCCGGGGCGGCATCGACGACCCGCAGCTGAGGCCCGGGTCGTCCGACGTCAACTTCGGGACCGGGGTGACGCCGAACGCCGTCCTCGCCACGCTCGGGGACGGCGGCATGACCAGCTCGACCGGCAGCGGCGGCGCCGTGGCCGCCAACGACCCGCCGGGCCCCGACCTCGTCGATGTGGCCGGCGTGTTCGTGCAGACGCCACAGCCCGCGGTCGGGTTGTGGAACGGCGGCCTGAACGTCTTCCACGACACGGACGAGGCCAACGGCTGGGACCGCGCGATGTCCGGTGCACCTGAGGATGTCGTCGAGGTCGTCGGATCCATCCGCGAGACCGCCGTGCTCCGCCAGGACGGAACTGTGCTGCGGTGGGGCGATCGCGACACCGACCCGGTCATCCTGACGACGAACGCGGGACACATCGCAGCCAGCGACTACGGCATCTACGTCCTCCGGGCCGACGGCAGCGTCTGGACGGATGACGCCTCGCCGGGCGCGCACGGCGTCCCCGGCCGCGTCGAGGGCTTCAGCCCGGTGGTGGGCGTCTCCGACGCCGTGTCGATCGAGGTGCGGTACGGATCGGGACTCGGCCTCGCGATCCAGTCCGACGGTCGGGTGGTGGGCTGGGGCGGCAGAGCGCCGGCGGCCCGGCAGGTCGGAGGTCTTCCTGGGCCGGTCACCGCCGTGGGCCTGGACCACGACGGCCGGGTGTGCACCTCCTTCGCCGACGGCAGCGTCGAGATCCGCAGCCGGGTGCTACCCGCCCCCGCCACGGCCCGCGGCGTCGATGCGCGAACCGTCGTGGGGTTCGATCACGGGTACGGCACCCGGTGCCTGGTGCTCGACAGCTCGCACCGGATCCACCTGCTCACCCCCCGCGCGGAGGGTGTCGACGATCTTGTGCTCGACAGCCCCCCGGCTACCGCGGTGGTCGGCAACGAGACCCGGGTGCAGCGCTTCGACGGCGCGGCCACCCCGGTGTTGCGCATGCTCGCCGTGGACGGCTCGGTCTGGGACCTGGAGGCAGACGGTTCGGGCGGCGTGGACGATCTCCTCTGGAGGCACGTGCCGGGGCTCGACGGCGCCACGGCGATCAGCGGGGTGTGGTCGTTGAACACCTTCGTCCCGCCCTCGAACTGAGTGCGCGGCTCGCCCCGACCGTGGTGTCGCGAGGCCGCCGTTTTCGTCCGTGTGCCGGTGTGCTGGTGTGCGGGGCCGCCCCGGTCACTTCCGCACCGGGAACCAGCACATCCTGGTCGGAGCGTTCAGCTGAACGCACACCCGTCGACTGGAGCCGGGGTTCGCGTGCGCGCCTTTCCTTGAAGCTGACCAGACCCGAACACAGCACTTTCCGGGCATCCAACACATCTCTGGTCTTGCGGACCGCTGATGCCCGCCGCGTCGTGTGAGACTCCGCCGGGCTCGCGGTGGTCGGGTCGTACGGGCTCGACCGGAAGTGGGCGCTCGCTGGTGCGCAGGTCATTCGTTGTGACCACGGTGGTTGCTGCCGTGGCCACGCCGCTGCTCGTCGCGCCCGGGCCGGCGCACGCCGATCCCGTGGCCACGGCATCCGCGTGGCCGGGTGGCACCTACGTCGCGGTGGCGCCGGCCCGGGTGCTCGACACCCGGGCGGGCCTGGGTGCGTCGTCCGGTGCCACGACGCGGGTGGACCTGACGGTGGCCGGCCGGGGCGGACTACCGACCGGTGGGATCGGCGCCGTCGTCCTGAACGTGACGGTCACAGGCGCCACCGGTTCGGGTTTCCTCGCGGTGTCGCCCACCGGCACGACACCCACCTCCAACGTGAACTACGCCGCCGGCCGCAGCGTGGCCCAGCTCGTCACGAGCAAGGTCGACGTATCCGGCCGGGTCGTGCTGACGTCGTCGGCCAGGGTCCAGGTGATCGCCGACGTCGTGGGCTGGTTCACCGACTCCGACCACGCAGCCATCGGCTCGACTTACCAGCCGTCGACCCCGCGGAGGTTGTTCGACTCCCGCGTCGCCGGTTCCGGCGGCCAGCTGATCGGCGGCCGCACCCGACGGATCGCGTTGGCCTCCGTCCCCGCCGGCGCGACGGCCGTGGCCGTCAACCTCACGGGCGTGGGGCCCACAGGCGATGTGTACATGACCGCGTGGGGCTCGGGAGCACGGCCGGGGACCTCGTCGATCAACGTCTCGAAGGGCGACGTCCGGTCCAACCGGGCCATCGTCCCGATCGCGCCGGACCGGTCCGTCACGGTCTTCCTCGACGCCGGCCGGTCGGACCTCGTCGTCGACCTCTCGGGCTGGTTCACCACCGACACCACGGGTTCGCGCTTCGTCCCGCTCGACCCGGCTCGACTCGGCGACACCCGCGACCGGAACGGCTCCTACTTCCCGGGCGGCTTCGTCCACCCGTACTACCGACTGCTGACGACCGTGCCGATCGCGGGAACGCCGATCCCCGGGACGAGGACGATCGTGCCGCCGACAGGCGCCCTGTTCCGTCCGACCGCGGCCTGGTTGTCGCTCACAGTGGTCTCACCGAGGTCGCACGGCTGGCTCGCCGCGGCGCCGACCCGCGGCAGCCCGCAGGATCCACAGCACGCGCCAGGCTCGTCGGACGTCAACTTCGACGCGGGCGTGACGCCGAACGCGGTGCTCGCGGCGCTCGGCGATCGCGGGATGAGCAGCACGACGACGAACGTCTTCGCTGATCCCGACGGTCACGCGCGCGCCGAACTCGTCGTGGACATCGCCGGGATCTTCGTGCAGACGCCGCAGCCGGCGACCGGGTTGTGGTCACAGGGCGGGGCGGCCGGCCCCGACAAGACCGGGTGGAACAGTCGGGTGCCCGGGGTGGCCGGTGACGTCGTGGCGGTCGCCGGCGCGTTCTACAACGACGTGGTCACGCTGCTCGCCGACGGAACCACGCAGATGTGGAACCAGGTCACGGGCGTTCCGACGCCGCTCGTGACGAACGGCCTCCAGGTCGCCGCCACCTTGACCGGTGTCTACGTCGTCCGCGCCGACGGTTCGGTGTGGACCGATGACTACCGCGACGGCATGCGGGGAGTTCCCGGCGAGGGACACGGATTCGGGGCGGTGGCCGGACTGCACGGTGTCCGGGACATCGTGCTGGGCGACGGTGGCGCCGAGGCCGTGCTCGACGACGGCAGCGTGGTGAAGTGGGGCGGGCCGATCACCCCGGCGCCGACGCCGGTCACCGGTCTACGCGGACCGGTGCACAACGTCGTGTTGTTCCCGGGAGACACCGAGGAGGAGTGCGTCCAGTACGAGGACGGCAGCGTGGACGTGCGCGCCTACGACGGCGCCTGGCACCGCGCCCCTGGTCTCCACGCCGTGGCGTCGGTCGCGGGCTGGGACTTCGCCTGTTACGCACTCGACGGCGCCGGCGCGGTGCACAGCGTGTCCGTCCACGACGAGCCGGTCGTCGACGAGACCGTTCCCGGGATCACGGCGAAGGCGCTCGCCGGCGGCTACGTCGACGTCGAGGACCTGGGGTTCGACTACATCCCGTCCGTACGGGTACTGACCGTGAACGGTGAGGTCTGGGACCGGACACCGGGTGTCGACACCGGTTGGGTGCACGTCGGCGGCCTCGACGGTGCCACCGTGATCGGCGGCGGCAACGCTCTCGTGACCTGGGTGCCGCCGTCCGGATGATCGGAGCGGGCGCGGGCTCCACACGGGTTCCGTGACGTTCCGGTTTCGGCCAGCCGTGTCGGAGCGGGGCGGCGGCCTGAGCGACCTAACCTGCGGCGCATGGCCATCCGCATCACCACGGACAGGAAGTCCGGCAAGACCAAGGTGCAGTTCGTCCTGCCCGACGACGTGCACGAGGGGCCGGTGTCGGCCGTCGGGACGTTCAACGGCTGGGACCCCATGAAGCACCGCCTTGTCCGGCGCAGCAACGGCACCCGCAGCGTGTCGGTCGCCGTGCCCGCGGGCGAGGCCGTGACGTTCCGCTACCTCGGCTCCGGCGGCCGGTGGTTCGACGACCCCGAGGTCGCGCACCACAGCCACGAGGGCGGCGTCGTCCGCGCTTGAGCGCGTTCAGCTGAACGCGCGACCCCACGACTGGGGTCGGAATTCGTGGTGACGCGACGCTGAGCCGCGAATTCGGACCCCTGTCGTGACAGAGGCGGTCGTGACGGAGGCGGTCGGATTCCGTGCCCCCGCGGTCAGTCCAGCAGGTCCGACAGCACCTTGCCGCACCAGCCGAGCAGGGCGACGTCGCGGATCGGCTCGCCGCCGAACGCTGCAGTCTGCACCGTTCCGTCCGGCTTGATCACGCCCTTGGGTCGCTGCACCGAGACGGTCGAGACGGCCTGCTTGTAGAGGGCGCGGTCGTAGAGACGCTTGAGCCGCAGCTGGGCCGACTCGGGCAGTTCCACCGGCGAGAACCGGATCGTCTGGCCGGCGAGTGAGACCTCGCTGACGCCGTAGCGCCGGCACACGACCCGGAACCGCGCGACGGCGAGGAGGTTCTCGACCTCGGGCGGGAGCGGGCCGAAGCGGTCGAGCAGTTCCTCACGGACCTTGTCGACCGCCTCGTCGGTGGTGGCCGACGCCAGCGACCGGTAGGCCTGCAGCCGCAACTGCTCGCCCGGCAGGTAGTCGTGCGGGAGGTTGGCGTCGACGGGGAGGTCGACCTTGACCTCCAGCGGCTGCTCCTCGGCGGTGTCGCCGCGGTACTCCGCCACCGCCTCGCCGACCAGCCGGACGTAGAGGTCGAAGCCGACGCCCGCGATGTGGCCGGCCTGCTCGCCGCCGAGGAGGTTGCCCGACCCGCGGATCTCGAGGTCCTTCATCGCCACGGCCATGCCGCCGCCGAGTTCGTTGTGCTGGGCGATGGTGGCGAGGCGGTCGTAGGCGGTCTCGGTCAGCGGCTTCTCCGGCGGGTACAGGAAGTACGCGTACCCGCGCTCGCGGGCACGGCCGACGCGGCCGCGGATCTGGTGCAGCTGCGAGAGGCCGAAGGTGTCGGCGCGTTCGACGATGAGGGTGTTGGCGTTGGGGATGTCGAGGCCCGACTCCACGATCGTGGTCGAGATCAGGACGTCGTACTTCTTCTCCCAGAAGCCGACCATGATCTCCTCGAGCGCACCCTCGGACATCTGGCCGTGGCCGACCGCGATGCGCGCCTCGGGCACGAGCTCGTGCAGCTTCGACGCGGCCCGGTCGATGGATTCCACCCGGTTGTGGATGTAGAACACCTGGCCGTCACGCATGAGCTCCCGCCGGATCGCCGCGGCGATCTGGCGGTTGTCGTGCGCCCCGACGAACGTGAGGATCGGGTGCCGCTCCTCCGGCGGGGTCAGGATGGTCGTCATCTCGCGGATGCCGGTCAACGACATCTCCAGCGTGCGCGGGATCGGGGTTGCCGACATCGCGAGCACGTCGACCGAGGTGCGCAGCGACTTCAGGTACTCCTTGTGCTCGACACCGAAACGCTGTTCCTCGTCGATGATCACCAGGCCGAGGTCCTTGAACCGCACGGTCTGCTGCAGGATCCGGTGCGTGCCGATGACGATGTCGACGCTGCCGTCGCGCACGCCCGCCATGATCGCGTCGGCCTCCTTGCCGTGCGTGAACCGCGACAGCTCGCGGATCGTCACGGGGAACTGGGCCATCCGCTCGGTGAAGGTCGTGAGGTGCTGGTGCGCGAGCAGCGTGGTGGGCACGAGCACCGCCACCTGCTTGCCGTCCTGGACGGCCTTGAACGCCGCCCGCACCGCCACCTCGGTCTTGCCGTAGCCGACGTCGCCGCAGATGATCCGGTCCATCGGGACCGTGCGTTCCATGTCGGCCTTGACCTCCTCGATCGCGGCCAACTGGTCCGGGGTCTCGGTGTAGGGGAAGGCGTCCTCGAGCTCGCGCTGCCAGGGGGTGTCGGGACCGAAGGCGTGACCCTCGGTGGCCATCCGCGCGCTGTACAGGCGGATGAGCTCGGCGGCGATCTCCTTGACCGCCTTGCGGGCGCGGCCCTTGGTCTTGGCCCAGTCGCTGCCGCCCATCTTCGACAGCGACGGCGCCTCGCCGCCGACGTACCGGGTGAGCTGGTCCAACGCATCGGTCGGGACGAACAACCGGTCCGGCGGCTGGTTCTTGCGCGACGGCGCGTACTCGACGATGACGTACTCGCGGTCACCGCCGTTGACCGTGCGGCGCACCATCTCGACGTACCGGCCGACACCGTGCTGCTCGTGCACCACGAAGTCGCCCGCCTGCAACTGCAGCGGGTCCACGACGTTGCGCCGGCGCGCCGGCATGCGCGAACGCGTGACCGAGCCACGTTGGCCGGTGACGTCGGGTTCGGCGAGCAACGCCACCGACAACGACGGCGCCACCAGACCACCCGTGAGGCACCCGGTGGTGACGGCCACGACCGAGGACTCGACCTCGTCGGTGCGCGGGCCGAGGCGCGCCGGGATCCCCGCGCCGGAGAGGCGTTCCTGGCCACGGTTCGCGGTGCCGGAGCCCTCGAACACCATGGCGACGCGCCAGCTCGCCGAGACCCACTTCTGCAGATCGTTGCTCAGTGCATCGATGTCGCCGTTGTAGGCCGCGGCGGGCTCGAAGGCCGAGCGCACGACCTCGCCCACGCCGCTGGTCTCCTCGTCGACGTCGAACGGGGTGAACGACCACCACGGGACACCGGCCTCTCTCGCGGCGTCCTGCGCCTGCTCGACCGACCGCAACGACGCGGCCTCGAGGTCGACCGGGCTCTTGCCACCGCCGGCGGCAGCCGCCCAGGACGCAGCGAGGAACTCGGCCGAGGTCGCGACCAGGTCGGCGGCGCGGGCCCGCACCCGCTCGGGGTCGCAGATGACGACGTGGGTGCCGGCGGGCAGCTCCGAGACCACCAGCTGCAGGTCGGGGACGAGCGCCGGCGCGAGCGACTCCATGCCCTCGACGGCCTCACCGCGGCTCACCGGGTCGAGCAGTTCCGCGAGCTCCGGGTGCTCACCGGCGAGGGTCGCGGCGCGCGAGCGGACGTCGTCGGTCAGCAGCAGCTCGCGACACGGCGGCGCCCACAGACCGTGCTGCGACACCTCGAGCGAACGCTGGTCGGCGACCGCGAAGTAGCGGATCTCCTCGACGTCGTCGCCCCAGAACTCCACCCGCAACGGGTGTTCCTCGGTGGGCGGGAAGACGTCGAGGATGCCGCCGCGGACCGCGAGCTCCCCACGCCGCTCGACCAGCTCGACCCGCGAGTACCCCGCGCGGACCAACGCCTCGACGACCTCGGTGAGCTCACGACCGGTGTCGCCCGCGTGCAGTTCGACCGGGACCAGGTCGCCCAGGCCCGGCACCTGCGGCTGCAGCAGCGAGCGGACCGGCGCGACGACGACCGACAGCGGCCCCGCCGCCGGGTCGGCGTCGGGTCCGGTCTCGGGGTGGGCCAGGCGACGCAGGACGGCCAGGCGGCGCCCCACGGTGTCGGCCCGCGGGGAGAGCCGCTCGTGCGGGAGGGTCTCCCAGCCGGGGTAGACGGCGACGGAGTCCTCGGGCAGCAGGGTGCCGACCGCCGCGGCCAACTCGTCGGCCTCGGCCGCGGTGCTCGCGACGGCGAAGACCGGCCGGCCGGTGGTGCGGGCCAGTTCGGCGAGCGCGAACGGCCGCCAGGCGGCCGGGGCGGTGACGGTCAGGGACGCGCTGCCGGCGCTCTCACGCAGGCGGGCCAGCGCCGGATCGGCGGCGACCAGGTCGAGCAGTCCGCTCACGGCGGGGCCTTCTTCCATGGTGTTCGAGGCATGACGACGGGCACCCGAACCGCCGACGGGCGGGGTGCGGGTGTCGCCCTCCACGGTACGGAACACCACCGACGACGTGGGCCACGACCGACGAGCGTGGACCCGGCTCCGAGGTCAGGACCACCTGAGCGTGAGCCCGGTCAGGTCGCGGCGGCCCGCGCGACGGGCGACACTGGGGGGATGACGGCGGGGTTGGCGGTGCAGCGGGCGGGAGCCACCGCCGGTCGCCACCGCCGCTTCGAGGTCCTCACGCTCTGCACCGCGAACCTGTGCCGCTCGCCGGACATGGAGGCCCAACTGCGGGCCGACCTCGCCGCGGTGCCGGGTTCGTGGGCGGTGTCGTCGGCGGGAGTGCGCGCCCGTCCCGGTCTCGGCGTCCACCCGCTCACGGCCGCGGCGCTGGCCGAGCGAGGCCTCGCCCTGCCGGACGACTGGCGCTCCCGGCCGCTCACCGCCGAGCTGGTCGAGGGCAGCGACCTCGTCCTCGCCGCCACCCGGGCGCACCGGGGAGCCGCCGTGGCGCTGGCCCCGATGGCCGCGGGCCGCATCTTCACGCTGCACCAGTTCACCCGCCTCATCCGCGCCGCGGGCGCGACCGGCGTCGAGGTCGGGTCCGAGGGTGACGAGCACCCCGGCGACCAACTCCTACGCGCCGCCGCCGGCGGGCGGGGCCTGTCGTTCCCGGCCCGGGCCGACGACGACGACCTGACCGACCCCATCGGTGGCCCGTTCGAGGCCTACCAGCGCACCGCAGCACAGATCGCCGCGGCGTCAGCCGTCATCGCGGCGGCGGTTCCGACTCCGCGCTGACTCCCGGCGTGCTCGGGGCCGACGACTCCGTGCCGTCGCTGCGGGCACCGTTGAGCGCCCGCGACTCCGCACGGGTGGGGCGTCCCTCGACACCGGCCCGCACGCGCGACCGCGGCGCGGTGGCGTACTGGTCGGCGTTGACGTCGATGACCTCGGTGAGACCCGCGCCGCTCTCGTAGGCGCTGTAGCTGCCGTAGCCCTTGGTCTTGGACGGGCTGCTGTTGAGCACCAGCCCGAGCACCCGGCCGCCCACCGCCTCGAGCGAGGAGATCGCCGCGGCGACCTGCGCCCGCTTGGTCTGGCCGTACGACATGACGAACACGACGCCGTCGACACCGGGCGCGGCGGCGGCGACCGCGGCGTCGGTCACCGGCAGCACCGGCGGGGTGTCGACGATGACGACGTCGAACTGCTCGCGCAGCGTCTCGATCAGCCCGCGCAGGTTGCGGCTGCCCAGCAGCTCCGAGGGGTTCGGCGGGATCGACCCGCTCGGCAGGATGTAGAGGCCGGTGCCGCCCCACGGCTGCAGCACGTGGGTGAGGTCGGCGCGGCCGGCGAGGACGTCGGTGAGCCCGAGCGAGCGGTCGACCTCGAAGTAGTCCGCGAGCTTCGGACGTCGGAGGTCGGCCTCGACGACCACGGTCCGGCGCCCGGAGTCGGCGAACGACAGCGCGAGGTTGGCCGAGGTCGAGGACTTGCCTTCACCGGCCACCGCCGACGTGACGACGATGACCCGCACCGGGTTGTCGACGTCGGCGAACTGCAGGTTCGTCCGCAGCCGCCGGTACGCCTCGGCGCGTTGCGACACCGCCCGGCTGCCCCAGACCAGCGGGGCGACCTTCGCCGTGTTGTCCTCGGGCACGGCCGACAGCAGCGGCGCGTCGGTGACGCCCTCGAGGTCGTCGGTGGACCGCACCGCGGTGTCGAAGCGGTCGCGGACCGCGGCGGCGAACAGGCCGAGCACCAACCCGGCGATGATCCCGAACCCGACGTAGAGGGTCGGCTTGGGCGAGACGGCGTGGCTGCTCACCGACGGCCCGCTCACCGGCTCCAGCGACACGGTGGTCTCGGTCGACCCGGTCAGGGGCGCGTCGAGTTGCTGGACGAGCTTGGGGAAGGTGTCGGCGAGCGCCTGGGCGATGAGCAACGCCCGGGCCTGGTCGTCGTCGGTGATGGTCGCGGTCAGCAGGACGGTGTTGAGGGTGACGGATCCGGAGATCCGGCTCGCGACGTCCTTCGGCCCGAGGTCGATGCCGGACTGCTCGATGACGGCCTGCGCGGCCCGATCCGAGCTCAGCAGCTGGGCGTACGACGTGGCACGGAGCTGGGCGAACTGGTCGGCCGACACGGCGGAGTTGTTGCCGTCGCCACCCGGGGACGTCGACACGAAGAAGGTCACGGTGCTGACGTAGATCGGGGTCGCGGCGACCACCGCGGCCACACCGAGCGCACCGCCGGCCACGGTCAGGGCGACCACCCACCACCACCGCTTGCGGATCGC
The DNA here is from genome assembly GCF_054456675.1 of Jatrophihabitans sp. YIM 134969. Lineage (NCBI taxonomy): Bacteria > Bacillati > Actinomycetota > Actinomycetes > Jatrophihabitantales > Jatrophihabitantaceae > Jatrophihabitans > Jatrophihabitans sp. YIM 134969. The sequence goes on along the minus strand of NZ_JBTJEQ010000035.1, from coordinate 37,555 downwards.
CCGCAGGTAGGTGCGCAGGTTCACGAGACCCACCGCACGTGGGAGGCCTCGGAGGTCGGCCGGGCGTCCCGACGTGACAGGGCTGTGATCATGGCGGTCGGATCGTAACCGCCGATCGGCCCCTGGGCACCTCGCCACGATCCCCGCTCGGCACATCCCCAGGTGGGCCCGGCAAGCTGACGCCGTGGGACGTGGGAGCGCGGCGCGGCCGATCGTCGTGCTGGAGTCCTTCCGCGCGCCCCGCCCGACCACCAACCCCTACGTGGTGCAGCTGGCGCAGAGCCTCGCCGCCCGGGGTGACGTCGAGGTCCTCACCTTCGACTGGCGCCTGGCGTTGCTCGGCCGCTACGACGTCGTCCACCTGCACTGGCCGGAGATCCTCGTCGCGGGTCGCACCCCGGCCCGGGCGGCCGCCGGTCAGCTGCGGTTCGCCCTGCTCCTGCTGCGGTGGTGGGCCGCGGGCACCCCGGTGGTGCGCACCGTGCACAACCTGCGTCCGCACGAGGACGTCGGGCGGATCGCCCGGTTCCTCCTCACCCGCCTCGACGCCCTCACCACCGTGCGCATCCACCTCAACCCCGAGACGCCGGAGGGGCGGACCGCGGCCGGGGAGGCCGTCCCGCACCGGGTCGTCCTGCACGGGGACTACCGCGACTGGTACGCACCCCACCCCCACCCCGAGGCCGTCCCCGGTCGGGTGGTGAGCGCGGGGATCGTCCGGCCGTACAAGCAGGTCGACCGCCTGGTCGAGGTGTTCCGTGCGGCCGACGTCCCGGGGTCGTCGCTGCACGTCGTCGGCGCCGTGCCCGACCCCGGCGTCGCGAGGCGGGTGGTGGCGGCGGCGGACGCCGACCCGCGGATCACCCTCCGGCTCGAGCACGTCGACGACGACACCTTCGTTCGGGAGGTCGGCGAGGCCGAACTGGTCGCGCTGACCTACCAGGAGCTGCACAACTCCGGCGGCGCGCTCGCGGCCCTCTCGCTCGACCGGCCGGTGCTCGTCCCCGACACCCCCACCACGCGCGCCCTGGCGACCGAGGTCGGCGAGGCGTGGGTGCGCCGGTACACCGCGCCGCTCGAGGCCGAGGACCTCGCCGCCGCGCTGGCCGTCGGCACCCCCGACGGCTCCCCCGACCTGTCCGCCCGCCGGTGGCCGGACGCGGCGGTGGCCCACCGTGACGCGTTCCTGCTCGCCCGCCGCCTGAGGCGACGGGCGCTGCGCCGCGCACCGGTCGGCCCGAGACCGTAGATTCCCGTCCCGTGACCGATCGCGCGGCCCCGGTGCTGCCCCGGTCCGCCGCCGTCGGCGCCGGCACCACCCCGCCCTCGGACGCGCCCCGGTTCGTCGAACCGGCGATCGCGCAGGCCGTCCTCGCCGCGGCCGGCTACCAGTACGCGCTGACCAAGTACGTGTCGGCGACGCTGGTGCTGCTGGTCGTGCTCGCCCCGGTCGTCGCCGCCGCGACCCGCCGCAGCCGGCTGGTCCAGCTCTGGACCGCCCTGGCCGTCGCCGCGCTGATCTCCGGGTACGTCCTGCGCTCGACCGCCGACCTGCCCCTCGGTGCCACCGGTGGCCTCGCGCTGGGTCAGGTGACGGTGCTCGCCACCGGTGCCGCCGTCGTGCTCATCGTGACGTGGGCGCGCACGGTGCTGCCGCTGTGGCGGGTCGGCCTGTGTTACGGCCTCGGGCTGTTCCTCGCCGCCGCGGGCACGGGCGCCGCCTACGGCCCGACGGGCTACAAGTACTACTTCACCGGCCCGGTCGCGATCATCGCCCTCTCCCTGGCCGACCGCCTGGGTCGCAAGGTGACCACCGCGGCCGTCGCGGTCGTGCTGGGGCTCGCCGGCATCGTCGACGACGCCCGCAGCTACATGGGGTACTGCGTGCTCACCGCCGTGCTGCTGGTCTGGATGGCCATGCGCTCCTCGGGTCGACGCCGCATGAACCGGGCGGCACCCGCGATCCTCGTCGCCGCGCTCGCCGGGGCCACCTACTGGCTCGCGACGTTCGCGCTCACCCGGGGTTTCCTCGGCGCCGACCTGCAGACCGAGTCGCTCACCCAGGTCGACGCCGCGGGATCGCTCATCGTCGGCGGACGACCCGAGTGGGCCGCGACCCTGCAGCTCATGCGGGTGCACCCGACCGGCTTCGGCCCGGACGTGCTGCCCCAGTGGAGCGAGATCGTCGAGGCCAAACAGGGGCTCGCGAGCGTCGGGCTCGACGTCACCCACAACGGCTACGTCGACCACTACATGTTCGGCGACAGCCTCAACCTGCACTCGGTCGTGGCCGACCTGTGGGCCGAGTTCGGTCTGATCGGGCTCGCGCTGGGCCTGCTGTCGTTCGCGCTGATCGTGGCCTTCATCAGCCGCGGCCTCGCCGACCGCACCATTGGCGGCCTCGGCCTCTACTCCGGGCTGGTCGCCTTGTGGGTGCTGGCGTTCGGTCCGATCTACACCAACTGGCGCGACGTCTGCTTCGCGTTCGCGGTCCTCGTGCCGCTGCGGTCCGCTGTCGCCGTCCGCGCCGCCGCCGCCCGCGCCGTCGGGGCGGAGCCGTGAGCGCCGTCCCCCCGGCCGTCGCCCGCCCGCTCGCCGCCGGCCGTCAGGTGTTCGGTCGCTACCTGCAGGCGACCCGCCACAGCCACCGGCTCAACGGCATGCACCCGCGCCGGGCGCTGCGCCGGTTCGACGACCGCCCCGTGTTCGTGGTCGGCAGCCCCCGCAGCGGCACGACGTTCACGGCCGAGACCATCGCCGCCGTACCGGGTTTCGTCGACCTCGGCGAGCTCAAGCCGCTCAAGGGCCGGCTGCCCGAACTGGTCGAACTGCCGCCGGAGGTGGCGGGTCGTCGGGTGCGCCGCATCCTCGCCCGGTCGCAGCGGGTCGGGCTCACCTCGGGCGAGCGGGGCATCGAACAGACCCCGGAGACGACCTTCCTCATCCCGGCGATCGCGACCGACCTGCCCGGCGCCCGCTTCGTGCACCTGACCCGCGACGGCCGCGACGTCGTGGCGTCGCTGCTCGCCAAGGGGTGGCTCGGTCAGACGCAGCGCACCGACGAGGTCGGCCAGGTGTTCGGCCGGTCGGCACGGTTCTGGGTCGAGCCGGGCCGCGCCGAGGAGTTCGAGGCCGCGAGCGAGGTGCGCCGCGCGGCGTGGGTGTGGCGGCGCTACGAGACCACCGCGAGCGCGAGCCTCGCCGAACTCCCCGGCCGGGCGCTCGCGATCCGCTACGAGGAGATGGTCGCGGATCCCGCGGCGACCGGTCGGCGGGTGGCGGCCTTCCTCGACGCGGGCGACCGCGAGACGGAGTTCGTCCGCGCGTTCGCGGCGGCCCGCACGACCGCCTCCGGTCGCTGGCGCACCGACCTGTCGGCCGAGGCGCTGGCCGAGGTCGAGGCGGAGGCGGGGCCGCTGCTGCGCGAACTCGGTTATCCCGGCTGAGCCGCTGGTTCCTCGGCCCCGCCGGAGGTCCCGGGTCCGCCCGCGGGGACCTCGGCGGCCGCCCGGCGGCGCTGGTCGCGGCGGACCCACCACCAGTTGGGCAGCACCTGGCACAGCAGCACCGTGACGGCCGAGGCGATCACCGGCCCGGGCGCGCCGATCGCGTGGGCCAGCACGATCGACAGCGCCAGGTTCGCCGGCACCAGGGCGAACAGGATGATCCAGGCCTGGAACCGCAACCCCTCGGGCGCGGTCATGTACATGCCGAGCGGGTTCTTCAGAGCCTGCCCCACCATGAACGCGCCGAACGCCAGGATCAGCGGGATCGACAGGCTGATCTCGCCACCGGACGCCGCGCGCGCGAGCCACGGTGAGACCAGGGCGATGAGCAGGCACACCAGGGCCGCGGTCGCGCCGAACGCCAGCGAGAGCTTCTGCGGCGACGCCGTGCGCCCACCCTGTGCCCGGGCCTTGGCGAACACCGGCCACAACGCGAAGCCCGCGGCGGCGACGACTGCCCCGACCGGCGTGAACATCTGCGAGGCGAGGCTGTACTGGGCGAGTTGGTCGAGGCTCGTGACGTGGGAGAGCACGATGCGGTCGGTCTGCAACGCGATCGGCAGGGCCATGAGTTGCACGAGCGTCGGCCACGCCGTCGACATCACCTCCGCGCCGCGTTCGGTGCGCAGCCGCGGCACGTCGTGCAGGGCGGTGCCCACCGCCGGCGTGATGCGGCGCGCAGCGGTCCAGCACGTGACGGCCGAGATGACAAAGGTGACCAGGTACGCGATGACCGCGAGGTAGGCGCCGCCCGGGAGGTCGAGCGAGGTCATGAGCAGCAGCACCACGAGCATCACGGGGGTCTGCAGCCCGAGCAGGATCACCGTGACGTGGTTGCGCCCGAGGCCGGACAGGATGCGTTGCCCGAACCCCACCGGCAGCGAGATGCCGATGACGACCAGACACAGGGTTGCGGCGACCGGGCCGCTGACGGGGAGCAGTCCGTCGCCGAGGACCCCGGGCCACACGTCGGAGAACAGGAACGCGAGCGCGGCGACGAGGAACACCGCCATCGACGCGAACAGCACCCGGATCGAGGTCAGCAGCACCCGGTGCACGGCCGGGTCGTGCGCCGGGTCCCGCGACGACGCGACGGCGTTCATGATCGCAGCCGACATGCCTAGGTCCGCGAACGGCAGCACGTTGATGATGCCGACCAGCAGCGTGTACTGCGCGTAGGCCGCCGTGCCGTAGTGGTCGATGATCAGGCGGGTGCAGACGATCCCCAGCACCGCGCTGACGGGCAGCACCGCGAGCCTCGCGCCGCCGCTGCGGAGCACCCCCCGCACCGCGGCGTTGCCACCGGCGCCGGGACGGCGCAGGGTCGCCGCCCGTTCCCGCACCGCCACGCCGCCAGTGTCCCGTGTCGCGGGCGGGGCGGCAAAACGACCGCGGGTCACGGCGTGCTGCGCACCACCGCGAGGTTCGCGACGTTCCAGGTGACCGGGCCGTTGGTGGCCGAGCCCGACAGGTAGGCCGAGAGCCAGGTGTCGCCGGCCCCGATCGGCGACGACGAGTCCGTGGCCGACAGCTGCCAGGCGGCCGGTTCCGGCGTCGAGGCGTCCCACACCTTGCCCGTCAGCGCGACCGACGACGACCCGACGGTGGCGAGACGCATCGTGAGCGTCGTGCCGGCCTTGTAGGTCACCCCGGTGAGCGTCGAGGACGCGAGCGCGGTGTCGACGCCGCCGACGACCTTGCTCAGCGAGATCTGCACGACGCCGGTGGCGAGCACCTTGGCCCGGATGCGGTAGTCCGACGAGGCCGTGTGACGAGCGCCGAGCCACAGCATCGCGCCGCCGCCGTTCGGCACCGCGTTCAGCGAGACGTCCACCCGGGAGTCGGTGTCGGTGGCCGACACCGCGGTGAGCTCGGCCTGGGAGGTGATGCCCGCGGCGACGACCGCCGAGCCGCGACCGGAGCCGACCGACCAGTTCGCCGCGGACGGGCCCTTGACGGTCCAGGCACCACCGGTGTCGGCGCTGCCCCAGCCGCGGGCGGTGGTGCGGGCGAAGGTGTCCGCGGCGACGGTCGGGCTGACCGGTGCGGTGACCGTGACCTGGCCGGTGCCGGTCGCGGTGGCCCCGGCGTCGTCGGTGACGGTGAGCGTCACGGTGTAGGTGCCGGCCGCGGCGTAGGGGTGCGACGCCGTCACGCCGTTCGCGGTGGCGCCGTCACCGAACGACCACGCGTACGACGACACCGTGCCGTCCGGGTCGCTGGAGCCGCTGCCGTCGAACGAGGCCGTGAGGCCCGACGTGCTCGAGGTGAACGCGGCGACCGGCGGCCGGTTCGGCGCGACGACCGTGACCGTGCCGCTGCGGGTCGCGGTGGCCCCGCCGTCGTCGGTCACGGTGAGGGTGACCGGGTAGGTGCCGGCGGCCGCGTACGGGTGCGACACGGTGGCGCCGCTGCCCGTGGTGCCGTCGCCGAAGTCCCACGCCCAGGAGGCGACCGTGCCGTCGCTGTCGGAGGACCCGGTGCCGTCGAAGCTCGCCGTGAGCGCCGCGGTCGACGAGGTGAACGACGCCTGCGGGGCGGTGTTGCGCACGCCGCCGACCGGTGAGGCGTGGAAGTGGGCGTCGACCTGCGCCGCGGTGAGCACGGTGGAGTAGATCGCGACCTCGTCGATCGTCCCGGCGAAGTACGCGGTGTTGTTCCAGGCGGTGTCGCCGCCGATGCGCCAGTAGCCGTTGTAGTTTTGCGCGGCGGCCTGCGGGTTCGTGCCGACGAGCACGTCGTCGACGTAGAGCTTCATACCGTCGGGGCCCTGCGTCGCGACGACCTGGTGCCACGCGCCGTCGTTGTACGAACGCGGCGAGGTCACGATGTTGAGCTGACCCGTGTAGGTGCCGAAGTTCAGCTGGCCGTTCGGGTCCATGTAGACGTGGCGGTCGTAGCTGCCGCTGCGCCCGCTCGCCGCACTGCCGAAGCCGATGAGCTTGCCGCCGCGGGTGGTCGTGGTGTTGAACCACAACTCCTGCGAGTACACGGTCGGGTTCGAGACCGGACCGATGGCCAGCGAGCTGCCCTCGTTGCCGTCGAAACGCACCGCCCGCCCGTTGGCACCGGTGACGGGGCTGCTGACGCCGAACGTCTCGCCCCCCACGTAGGTGCCGTTCGCGCCGTAGCCCGAGGAGTCGAGCGCGGTGGGTGGGCCGGCGTCGTCGAGGCGGACGAACACGTCGGGGTCGTTCGCGACGACGGCCACGCCGTAGCGGTCCGTCGGCGTGGGTCCGCCCGCGAGCGTGCGGCCCGACAGCGTGTAGTGGCGGGTGACCTGCGCGCTGGTGAGCGCCGTCGGGTAGATCGCCACCTCGTCGATCGTGCCGGCGAGGAACGCGTTGCCGCTCCAGGACGAGTCGCCGCCCACGCGCCAGTACCCGCTGTACGGCTGGCCGACGGTGGTGCCGGCGTTGCGGCCGACCCGCACGCCGTCGACGTAGAACGTCATGCCGGTGGAGTCGAGGGTGGCGGCCACGTGGTGCCACTGACCGTTGTTGTAGGCACCGGTCGTGCTCACCGTGTACGACGCGTTGTTGTAGACGCCGAAGAACAGACGTCCGGAGGTGTCCATGTAGATGTGCCGGTCGTAGCTGCTCGACGTTCCGGTGCGACTGTTGCCGAAGCCCACGATCTTGCCGCCGTTGGTGGTCGTGGTCTTGAACCACGCCTCCTCGGTGAACGTGTCCGGACCCGGGACGGCCGTCGAACTCGCGGCGAACCCGGCGTTCGAGCCGTCGAACGTGGCGGCGGTGTCGGTGTCGCCGTCGAGCGCGCCCGCGGCGCCACCGCCCACCCCGCCCGAGGCGGTGAGGTCGTCGAAGCCCGCCTGGTCGTAGCCGGTGTTGCCGCTGGTCTCGTCGAGGCGCCAGTAGTGGCTCGCGCCGTCGGCCACGACCGCCCGGCCGTAGGCGCCCATCGGGGCCCCGCCGGAGGCGGTGACGGTCACGGTCGCGCTGCTGACCTGGTTGCCGCGCGGGTCCGCGGCGACCACGCGGTAGGTGGCCTTGGCGCCCGGGGTGAGGGAGTTGTCGACGAAGCCGAGGTTGGGCCGCTGCCAGTAGGTCGAGGTCGCCGTGGTGCGGTACACCGGCGAGGCGGTGTTGCTGTCACGGATGACGCTGTAGGTCAGCGAGGTGTCGTCGCGGTCCCAGTTCGCGGGGAACGAGACGCGGACCGCGCCGCCGGGCAGCGCGAGCGCCGTCGGGGTCCAGTTGGCACCCGAGAGTCGCGGACCCTCCTTGCCGGGCGCGATGCTCGGGACGGCGAACCGGACCAGGCCCTGCTGCGCGATGCCGTTGACGGTCGGGAACTCCCCGCCCAGCACGACGTAGCGGCTGTCGCCGGCGACCGACCAGGCCGCCTGCGTGACGCCGGTGTACGAACCGGGCGCGACGTCGGGGAACCAGTTGACGATCGACGGGCTGGGCGTGCCGAACCAGTCGTGGTAACCCAGCGGGTCGTGGCCGATCGTGCCGGTGGCCTGCGGGGTCCACGCCATCGCGCGGGAGTAGGTCCACGGGCTCGTCTGCGGGAAACCCCCGACGTTGCCGCAGTAGTGGGCGTGGCTCACGGTGTAGACCGTCGAGCCGGTCGAGTACACGCCGTAGGTGTCGCCGTGGCAGTCCTCGACCCAGTTGACCGCGCCGGTGTTCGGGTCGGCCGAGAAGGCGCCCTCGAGGTTGCCGCCGGCGCCGTAGGTGTAGCCGCTGCCGTAGATCGCGGTGCCGTCGGTGGCGAGGCTGAGGATCGCCGACTGCGTGCCGGCGTTGCGGACCGTCTGGTTCGCGGCCCACGGCAGCAGCGCACCCGAGGCCGGGTCGACGGCGGCGAGGCCGTAGGCGGGCTTGCCGCCGATGTTCTGGAACGCACCGCCGACGATGACCTTCGAGCCGTCGGGCGTGAGCACCATCGCCTGCACGGTGGCGTCGGCGTTCGGGTCCCAGGACAGCAGCGCACCAGTGGTCGCGTCGAACGCCGCCAGCCGGTTGCGGGTCACTGCGCCCGAGGTGCCGAACGCGCCACCCGCGTAGACCGTCGTGTTGGTGACGGCGAGGGTCTTGACCGTGTAGTTGAGCTTGGGCGCGAAGCTCGAGACCAGCGCCCCGGTGGCGGTGTCGAAGGCGGCGATCCGCGTGCGGGTCAGGCCGTTGACGGTCGTGAACTGCCCGCCGACGTAGAGGCGTCGGCCGTCGGGCGAGACCGCGACCGCGTAGACCTGGTTGTTGAGCACGGGCGCCCAGTTCGACATGACACCGGTGGTGACGTCGTAGGACATGAGGTCGGTCCGGGGCACGGTGCCCGTACCCGGTGCGGCGCCGGCGGGGCGCGCGGTGGCGAAGTCACCACCGACGTAGACGGTGTTGCCGACCACCGTCTGAGCCCACGCCACGCCGTCGATCTGCGCGGTGGGCAGGGCGTCGCCGGTCACGGTGCCGGCGCCCGGGGCGACCACCGGCGAGAGACCCGCCGCCTGCGCCGGAGCGGCGAGGACGACGGCGCCGGCGGCGGCGAGTGCCGCCACCGCCACGGCGGTCACGCCGGTACGCGCGAGGTGCCGGGCACGGGTCCGAGGTGCGGACGACGCGGGTTGGTTCACGGAAACGGTTCCCCTCCGAGGGGGAACAGCGTCTCGCTGTACGTCGGTCGCACCCGCCGCCCGCGGCTCGAAGGCCGGACGTTCCCCCAGGTGTGTGGTGCAACGGTGGCTGACCGTTCGCGACCTAACAAAGACCGTACTGGAGCCTTCCCGGAAAGACACTGAGCTTGAGGATATCTTGCGCGACCGGCCAGCTTCGGGGAGGTGATCCCCCGGTTTCGACCGGTCGACCCCGGGAACGTCGGAGCCCGACGACACCGGGTGGTGTCGTCGGGCTCCGCCCCCGAGATCCGGCGGGTGTCACCCCGCCGGGGTCCAGCGGGGCCGCGAGGGCTGCGGCCGCTGGGACGTGTGGTCGCTCTGGTCAGGCGCCCCGGGACAGGACGACCGGGCTGCCGTTGGCCCAGACGTTGCCGCCGAGGATGAAGGTGGTGGTCACCGGGTTGCCGATGATCGCGCAGCCCGGGTTGGTCTGGTCGGCCAGGAACGTGTTGTCCTGGATGGTCAGCGGACCCATGGCGCCGTTGGCCCGCGCCGCGGTGTTGACCGAGCAGGACCCGCCGCCGACGTAGTTGTCGGAGAACGTCACGTTCGAGATCTTGGTGTTGTTCTGGCCGAGCATCATCGCCGAGTTGCGGTTCCCGGTGATGGTGTTGTGGACGAAGGTGAAGTTGCTGCCGGCCACGGCCTGGATGCCGTCGTTGTGGGTGTCGGGGTAGCTGCCGTTCGGGTCGGCCTGGGCCCAGTACAGGGTGTCGTGCAGCCACGAGTCACGGACGGTGACGTTGTTGCCGGTGATCTTGACCGCGTCGGTCGTGCCGTGGATGTTGCTGCGGAGCACGGTGTAGCCGCTGCCGAGGATGCCGTCCTGCTTCCAGGAGGGGAACTCGGGGACCAGCTCGCTGTCCTGCAGGACGAAGCCGGAGTGGTCGATGCCGGGGTAGTTGACGTCGACGATCGAGCCGATCGTGGTGGAGCGGTCGCCGCGGATGATCGAGTTCTTGATGGTGATGTTCGGGGCGGCGATCCGGACCCGGCCGTGGATGTCGAGGTTCTGGTAGGTCGCGCCGGCCCGGTTGAAGACCTGGAAGCCGTCGAGGCGGGTGAGCACCGTGCCCGCCGGGACACCGGTGTTGGTGGGGCCCGGACGCTCGTCGGTGCTCGGCGGGGTGGGCGGGTTCGACGTCGGCGGGTTCGACGGCGGGGTGCTCGGCGGGGTGCTCGGCGGGGTCGACGGCGGGGTGCTGGGCGGGGTCGAGGGCGTCGTGGGCGGGTTGGTGATGCCGCCGTCGGGGTTCGGGGGCGTGCTCGGCGGGGTCGACGGCGGGGTCGACGGCGGGGTCGGCGGGGTCACGACGACCGGGACGACGGCGATCGCACTGACGGTCGAGGCGCTCTTCGCGGCGGCGAAGCCCAGGTTGAGGGTGCCGTCGGCGACGGTCACGCGGAAGGTCCGGTCGTAGGCGGCGTACATGCCGACCGCGCCGGCGATGTCGATGTTGGTGAGCGCCGGCTGACCCTCGGCGGTGACCGAGAAGATCCGGTTGTTGGCCTTGCCGTACCAGGTGTCGACCATGCGGAGCGTGACGTCGTACGAGCCGTTGACGACCGGGGCGGCCCAGCCGGTCATGCCGAACCGCGAGGCGTTGTAGATGCCCTGGTCGTCGGTGCCGCGGATGACCGTGCCGGCCGGCGGGGCCGAGGCGAGGCGGCCACCGGTGAAGCCGGAGCCGGGGGCCCAGGTGACGCCGCGCGAGTCGGCGACCGGGGCGGCGCCGACACCCATGCGGATCGTGGTGGCGTCGGTCGCGTGGGACGTGGCCGCGAAGGCGACGCCGGCGACCGTGGCCGCGACGGCGACGCCGCTGACGACAGCGGCGGCCTTGCGCGAGCGGAACGCGAGCGGGGCGGGGGTCGGGAGGACACGAGAGGTCTGGGACATCGGGGGAACTCCTTGTGCTGACGATCGGGGAAATCGCCTCGGGGGAAGGCAGCGAGCTCTAGATGCCCGCAAGTTTCAAGTTTTACTCGCGTCCGACTCACATTGATCCAACATTTGCTGGAACGAACCGGACACAAGGGGACACAGTCGGACGTACTGAATCCCTTGCGGTACTTGAGGTTTCTGGTTTCTTGAGAATCAGAGGTGGCGGAGCCGGCCCTCTCCTCGCGTTCCTCAAGAAGCGAGGGACTCAGTTCCTCAAGAACGCCAGCGGGGTCGGGTCGGGTCCGGCGCTCGAGATCCGCGGTGACCCGGTCAGGACGCGACGCGCGTCCGGAGCGGGACCTCCTGCCGTTGATAGGGTCGCGACCGCTCGCGCGCACCCCCGGCGGCGCGCGCGGACGTCGTCGACGAGCTGCCGGCGGGGCGGGAGTGGTCGATGGTCGAGGCGCCGCGCCCGCGCACCGCACGGACCGCACCCGCCGCGCACTCCCCGCTCCTGCTGGTCGCGCTGTTCCTCGCCGCCACCGTGGTCGCGATCGTGCCCGCCTGGCACGTCTCGCTCTGGTACGACGAGGCGGCCTCGGTCTCGGCCGCCGAGCGTTCGGTCGGCCACCTGCTCGACCTCACCCGCAACACCAACGCGGCCCAGGGCGTCTACTACCTGCTGCTGCACGTGTGGACCGCGGTGGCGGGCACCTCCCCCACCGCACTGCGCGCCCCGAGCGCCGTTGCGATCGGCCTGGCGGCGGTGGGTGTCGTCGTCCTCGCCCGCCGGGCGTACGGACCCGGCACCGCCCTGCTCGCCGGTGTGGTCTTCGCGGTGCTGCCCCGTGTCACCTGGGCGGGCATCGAGGCCCGGCCGTACGCGCTGACGGCTGCGGTCGCGGTGTGGCTCACGGTCCTCGCCGTGACGGCCGCGGACGGCGGCTTCGCCACCCGGCGGACCCGCCTGCTCGGGTGGGCCGCCTACGCCGTGCTCGCGGGGTTCGGGGTCGCCCTGTTCGTCTACCTCGCCCTGCTCGTGGTCGTGCACGGCGCCCTGCTCCTGCTGGGGCGGGGCCGCACGACGCCCGCCGCCGCCCGTGCCGTGGTGCTCTCGTGGCTCGCCGCGGCGGTGGTCGGGGCCGTCCTGGCCGCGCCGGTGGTGCTCCGGTCGTCCGGTCAGACCTCGCAGCTGGGCATCGCGTCGAAGCTCTCGCTGCCCGACCTCGCCAGATCCCTGGTCGTCACCGAGTGGTTCCTCGGCGACACCCCGACACCGGTCACCGCGGCGCTGCGTCCGAGCTCACCGTCGGCGTTCACGGTGACGTGGAGCGTCGCCGCGGTCGCGCTCGCGCTCGTCGGGTGGGCCCTGGTGCTGGTGGCGCTCACCCGCCGGGCGGACGGCCGGCTGGACCTGCGGTGGTGGTTGGTGCTGTGGATCGCCGTGCCCGCACTGGTGATCGGCCTGTACTCGGTCGCGGTGGCACCGATGTACGTGCCGCGGTACCTCACCTTCGCCACCCCGGCCCTCGCGATCCTGGTCGCGCGGGGTGGGGCGGTGCTGGCGACCCGCACCCGCCGGGGCGCGGTGGTGGTGCTCGCGGTCGCGGTCGTGCTCGCGGCGCCGGTCTACGTCTCGCAGCGCACGGCGTTCGCGAAGAACAGCACGGACTGGTCAGCGCTCGCGGCCTACGTCGAGGACCACGCGCGGGCGGGCGAGGGCGTGTACTTCGCGCCGCGGGGTGCGGTGCCGGCCGGCAAACCGGTCACCACCACGATGCGCACGGTCGAGACCGCCTACCCGGACGCCTTCCGCGGCCTGGTCGACGTCACGCAGCTGACCACCGGCGCGGCCGACGGCTCGTTGTGGGGGACGTCGGCGCGGTTGTCGGACGCGCGGGACCGCCTCGACGGGCTGCCGGTCGTGTGGGTCGTGCGGCGCCTGGACGAGTCCGCGGCCGACATCGCCGCGGAGGACGCCGTGCTGACCGACGCCGGCTTCGCGGGCTCGGAGGTGTGGCGGGGTCCGTCCGACGCCGTCTACCGCTTCGACCGCCGCTGAGCCCCACCCGGAGTCGGGGCCGTCAGTGCGATCGTTGCACCCACCAACGATCCTCGGATCGCCGCCCACATCGTGGCCGGCGACCTGAGGGCGACGCGTGGCCCGGAGCGCAGCGCGATCTTGGCGCTCGCCACCGGCGTGCGCAGCAGCCAGCCCAGCCGCTCACGCCGGCCGAGGTGGTAGGCCGCGAACCGTAGCCGGTTGCAACAGTTCCGGTACACGTACACCGGAGATTTACCTGTGCCCGCCGGGGCTTCCTCGCTCTGCGTCCCGCCGACGTCGTGCCAGGCCACCAGGTCCGAGCGCACGGTCAGGGTGCCGCCCGCCTCGACGACCCGGCGGCTGAGGTCGATGTCCTCCCAGTACAGGAAGTACCGCTCGTCGAAACCGCCGGCGGCGTTCCACACCTGCTCGTGGAACGCCAGGCAGGCACCGGTCAACCACCCCCAGGTGTCGTCGGCCGCCCCGAGCGAAGGGTCGCGCCGGACATCACCCGAACGGGGGTCGACGACGTTGCCGACGAACCACGCCTTGGCGCGGCCCGGTCGTTCGATCCGCGGGCTCACGAGCGACATGCGGTGCTCGTCGACGTGGTCGGCCAGCGCGGCGACCACCTCGGGATCGGCGGTGGCGTCGGGGTTCAGGACCAGGAAGCGCGAACTCCCCAGCGCCGTCGCGCGGGCGACCCCCGCGTTGACCGCGGCCCCGAAGCCGACGTTGCCCGGTGACAGGACGAGCTCCCACCCGTGCCGATCGGCGGCGACGCGGACCGCGGCACGGTCGGCGGCCGAGGCCAGGTTGTCGACGACCACGACGGTCGTGGCGGCCGGGGCCGCCCGCAGCAGGTTGGGTTCGACCAGGTGCGCCGCGCCGTAGTTCACGACCACGATCGCGAGACCCGGCCGTGGGGTCACCGACGCCACGGGCGCCACCCCCGGCCGGCGCGGTCACGGCGGTACTCGGCGTAGACGTAGCCGGTCGCGGCCGACACCATGCCCGCGCCCCGCACGACGGTGCGCAGACCCCGCACCCGGTCGCCGGGCGAGCGCCGCACCACCCCGAGCAGCATCCGCGCGCTCCCACCGGCCACCCGGGTGAGACCACGGGCGGCGTCCCGTGCCCGGACCGTGAGCCGTGCGCCGGTCCCCCCGGCCAGGACGAGATCGACCCGCACCCCGGTGTTGCTCATGCGGAACGCACGTCGCACCACCCACGAGCGCGACACCCGGTCGGCCGGCACCCGGTCGAGCACGACCGCCTCGTCGCACCACACGAGCAACCGCCCGCGCCGCGCCAGCGTCCGGGTGAACAGGGTGTCCGATCCGCCGGTCAGCCCGAAGGCGGGGTCGAAGCGCAGACCGTCCAGCTGGTCGCGGTCGAGCAACAGGTTGTTCGTCGCGGCCTGGTCGATCCGGGTGCCGGTGGGCAGGCGGCGCCGGTCGAAGAAGCGTCCGGCGCTCACCCACGCGTCGGGCGCGGTGTCGAACACCGAGACCACCGGGCCGGCGACGGCGGCCGCGCCGGTGCTCCGCGCCGTGCCGACCAGGGCCGCGAGCCATCCGGGCTCCGGGTGCTCGTCGTCGTCGAGCCACACGAGGAACCGACTGCCAGCACTGTGGTCCATGGCGCGGTTGCGGGCGGCGGCGATGCCCGGGGCCGGCTCGACCACGTACCCGACGCCGTCGACCGCGGCCGCGACGTCGCGGGCCGATCCCTCCGGGTCGTTGTCGACCACCAGCACCCCGGCCGGCGGGTCGAGGCGGCGAGCCTCCGGGACGACGGCCGCGAGGGCGGTCCGCAGGTCGTCGGGGCGCCGGTAGCTCACGATCGCGACCACGACCTCCGCGTCCGCGCTCATCCGCGCTCCCGTCGAGGCGGCCGCGCCACCCGCAGCGCGTCGACGAGATCGGCCATGTGGGTCCGGTAGACCTCCGGCCCGTGCCGGTCGGCGGCGGTCGCGGCGTCGGCCAGCGCGGCCGCGCGGAACCGTCCCCAGTCCTCGACGACCGTCCGCACCGCGGCGGCGAGTGCGCCGGCGTCGCCGGGCGGCACCTGCACCACGCCGCGGTACCCCGCGGCCGCCTCGACCAGTCCGCTGGTCCGGCTCACCACCACGGGCCGCGCCGCAAGCACCGCCTCGACCGCGGTGTTGCCGAACGGCTCGTCGACCGTCGAGGGCACGATCGCGATGTCGCTGGCGGCCAGCCGCGGCCACACGTCAGGTTCGAAGCCGAGGAACGTCACCCGGTCCCCCAGGCCGAGCCGCGCGACGTCGGCGCGCAGCTGCTCCTCGAAGGGCTCGTACCCGGGGAACACCGCGCCGAGCAGGTCCAACCGGGCGTCGACCCCGGACGCGACCAGCTCGGCCAGGGCGGCGACCGCGACGTCCGGTCCCTTGCGCGGCGAGAGTCGCCCGACGAACAGCAGACGTACCGGCCCCTCGAGGGTGTCGCGCGCCGGGACGACGACGGGCGGGCCGGGCACCGCGTTCAGGACCACCTCGGTGCGCCGCGCGAGGCGCGGCGCGACGTCGGCGATGACGTCACGGCTGAACCGGCTGTTGGTCACCACGCGTCGGGCGAGCAGCAGCGGCAGCGTGAGCGCCCGCCGCACCAGCCGGGGCGCCGAACGTTCGGCCTCGTGAACGTGGCACAGCGCGGGCCGCGAGCCCGACGGCGACCACCGCGCGAGCACGAGCCACCACGGGACGGTGATGGTGTTGACCACGACCACGTCCACCCCGCGCTCGCGCAGCAGGCGCCAGCCCGGAGGTGTCGCCCGGGCGGTCTCGAGCGCGAGCCGCAGCAGCCCGCGTGGCGAGAGCGCGCTCTTGCGCAGCACCGGGCTCGGCACGGTGACGACCTCGAGCCCGAGCTCGGCCAGGTGGTCGGTCAGCGGCCCCCGCGTGGGGAGGGTGACGACGACCCGGTAGCCGCGCTCGCGCAGCCCGAGGGCCGTCTCCACCATCACCCGGTCCGAGCCGTACAGCTCGGTCGACGGGTGCGCCACCAGCACCGTCGGACCCGTCACGTCGCCCTACTCTGCCAGGCAGTCACCGTTGCATGGGCCAACGGTCCGCGTGAGGACTCACCGCACGGTGATCATGACGGTGTTGCCCCGCACGGTGTTGCCGTCGGGGTCGATCGCGAAGACCCGGTACCCGTGCTTGCTCCCCGAGGTCAGACCGCGGTCGGTGATGCTCAGCGTCGGCCGTGTCCACGGGGTCGAGGTCCCGCGCACGGTGCCGACCAGCCCGGTCCCGGTGCTGTCGCGGTAGACCTTGTAGGTGAGCTCGGTGTCGTCGAGGTCGTAGTTGGCGGTCCAGGACACCGTGACCTCACCCGCGGTGGTCGAGGTGAGGGTCGGGACGAACTTGCCGGCCTCGACCTGCGGTCCGACGGCGTTCGGTGCCACCGCCGGCTTCGCGAACCGCACGAGACCCTGCTGACCGACGCCGTTCACGGTCGGGAACTCCCCGCCGAACACGACGTACTTCCCGCTGCCCGTGACGGTCCAGGCCGCCTGCGTGGCACCGGTGTAGCTGCCCGGCTCGAGGTGGGGGAACCAGGTGACCAGCGACGGCGCCTTCTGGCCGTACCAGTCGTGGTACGACCCGTTGGTCGGGTCGTGGTTGATCGTCCCGGTCGCCTTCGGGGTGAAGGCGATCGCGCGGTACCAGGTCCCGTTGATCTGCGGGAAGCCGCCGATGTTGCCGCAGTAGTGGGCGTGACCCGCGGTGTAGATGGCCGCCGAGGACGCGTACACGCCGTAGGTGTCGCCGTGGCAGTCCTCGATCCACGTGATCGCACCGGTGGTCGGGTTGGCCTTGAACGCCCCCTCCAGGTTGCCGCCGGTGCCGAACACGTACCCGGACCCGTAGATCGACGTGCCGTCGGTGGTGAGCGAGGTGATCGCGGAGTTCTTGCCCGCGTTCCGGACCACCGTGTTCGCCTGCCACGGCTTGAGCGCACCGGTGCTGGACGACACCGCGGCGAGCCCGTAGGCGGCGCCCCCGGCGACGTTCTGGAACGACCCGCCGAGGATCAGCATCGACCGGTCCGGGGTCAGCACCATCGCGTTGACCTGGGCGTCGGCGCCGGGGTTGAACGGCAGCAAGCCGGCGTCGCTGGCCCGCAGCGCGGCGACCCGGTTGCGCGCGACGTTGTTCACCTTCGCGAACGCACCCCCGACGTACACGGTGGAGTTGGTCGCGACGATGGACTTGACGGTGTAGTTGATGCTCGGCTGGAACCCGGCGATCAGCCGCCCGGTGGCGGTGTCGAACGCCGCGAGCCGGTAGCGACTCGAGGTGGTGGTGGTCGAGCCGACCTTCTCCGTGATCTTCGTGAACTGACCGCCGACGTAGAGGCGCTTGCCGTCGGGACTGAGCGCGACCGCGTCGACCTGCGCGTCGGCCACGGGGGCCCAGGCGGTCATGACACCGGTCGTGAGGTCGTAGGCCATGAGGTTGCCGCGGGGCACGGTCTGCGTGCGCGGCGCAGCGCCGGCGGGGCGGGCGGTCGTGAACTCGCCGCCGACGTAGACCGTGTTGCCCTGGACGGCCTGCGCCCAGGCGACGCCGTCGATCTGCGCGGTGGGCAGGGCGTCGGCGGTGACCATGCTGTCGGAGGGGACCTGCAACGGCGGCACGTCCGCGCGGGCGGTCGGGGCGGACAGCAGCGAGGCCGTCAGCAGCACGGCCGCACCGGCACCGGCGACGACGGCCGCGCGCGGGACACGGCGCAGCGACGAGACACTCATGGGCACTCCAGACGAAGGGGGTGGACCCCGGCGCTCAGCCGAGGTCGCCGGTGAACACGACGACCGGCAGGGACGCCTTGCTCGTGACGTAGAGACGCACGCCCGACCGGTCGTCGACCGGCAGCGTGAACACGTAGACGCCGGTGGCGGACCCGCCCGGCGCGGCGGTGCCGGTGAACGGCTTCGACCCGTTCCCCGTGAGGGGAGTCGCGGACGACCCGGAGGAGTCCTGCAGGTCGACGGTGACGTTGCCCAGGTCCAGCGGGCTCGACGACCGGTTCTGGATCGCCAGGGTGAGCCTGACCCCCGGACCTGCGATCTCGCCGGGCAACGAGGCGGTGGTCGTGATCGGCTCGATGGTGATCACCGTGGCGGTGAGGCCGGGTGTGAAGGTGGCCGCGCTCGCGATCGGCACCGGCGCCTTGGTCCCCGGGTCCCCGCCCGCCGGCGGGGCGGCGGTCGTCAGGGGAGCGGTGGGGCTCGAACTCGGCGCGGACGTGGTCGCCGCCGTGGTCGAGGGTGTCGAGGGAGCCGCACTGGTGGGCGTGGCGCTCGACGGCGCGGCCGAGGTCGTCGGTGCCGGGGCGGGATCGGACCCGCCGCACGCGGTCAGCGTGACGGCGGCGACCAGCGGGAGCGCGACGGCGGCGAGCACCCGGCACAGCGGCGTGTGCAGCGGCACGACGGCCTCCTCGCCGGTCGGACGGACGGTCCGGTGGTCCCGGACGGGCGGATCACTTCACCGCGTGAGACCACTGTGTAGACCTCGCCGCGGGAAGTCGCACCCGGGGAAGACAATACCCAACACGGGCCTCACATCACCTGTTCGTGAGAGGTTGACAGCTTCCTGCAGAACTTGTCCGGAAACGTCAGACCGGGCGTGGGACTGGGCCGGCGAGCAGGCTCAGGCCGCGAACCCGCTCATCTCGCGGAACCAGTTGCGCAGGCCGCCGACGAGGAAGAAGACCGCGAAGCCGAACAGCACCGTGTAGACGGTGAGGAACGCGGTCGGCGCAGGCAGCAGCACCAGCGCGACGCAGAGGATGCCGTAGTCGGCGGGCAGGACCAGCAGGGACCGCAGCACGGGCGCACGACCGCCGGTCGTCGTGACGGCGCGACGCGAGGACCCCTTGCCCTGGGCCTTCCGCAACTGCTCGGACAGGATGACGCTGAAGAAGAACACCGAAGCCACGAGCGTGAACCCGATCGGGACGAGCAACCAGCCGTCGGCGACGTCGAAGTGCCGGTACACACACACCAGGACGGCGAGGTGGATGCCGGTGTTCTTCACCGCGTCCGTGACGTGGTCCAGCCACTCCCCCGCGACGCTGCCGCCGCCCCGCAGCCGTGCCAACTGGCCGTCGGCGGAGTCCAGCGCGTAGCCGAGGACGAGCGCCACGACGATGCCGGTGGAGGTCACCCAGGTCGGCCGGAAGACGGCGATCGACACGACCCCGCCGAGCGTGACCAGGGTGCTGAGCACCGTCACCTGGTTGGGGGTCGCCCCCACGCGGAAGGCCGCCGCCGCGAAGATCCGCCCGAGCGGGCGGTTCACCCAGCGCGACCACCCCGGTGCGCCGACGTGCGACTTCTGCGAGGACCGGGTCCGGGCGTAGGCGGCACGGAACCCCGAGGGACTGCTCACGACGTCAGCGCTCCGCGATCCGGCGGGCGGGCACGCCGCCGTAGACCGCGTGGCCGGGGTAGTCCCCGGCGACGAGGACGGCGCCCGCCGCCACGACCGCGCCGTCGCCCAGCCGCACACCGTCGAGCACGGTCACCTTGGCCCCGATCCAGCAGTCACGACCCACCACGATGCCCTGGTGGGTCACACCCTGCTCGCGCACCGGGACGTCACGACGCTCGAAGCGGTGGTTCTCGCTGTGCATGCCGACCCAGTTGCCGACGATGGTGTCCGGCCCGATCTCGATCCCGCCGGCGCACCCGTAGAAGCAGTCGGTGCCCAGCCCGACGTCGTCGCCGACGACCATCCCCACCCCGAGGTGCTGCAACTGACCGGTCGCCTCGATGCGGGTGCGCGGGCCGACGTTGACGTTGTCGCCGAGGCGGACGCCCTCGCGCGACAGGGCATCGACGTGACTGTCGCGCCCGAAGGTCACCCCGCGGCCGAAGTGCAGCTTGCCGCGGTGGACGAACCGCGCGCCAGCGGCGACGAACGGCGGGTGCGGCCGGCGGGGGAACGCGACCCTGCCCCGCACCCGCATGACCGCGCGCCGGCCCACCTCGCCGAGCAGGTCCGCGGGTGCGAGCGCCGGGTCGAGCCGGTAGTCGCCGCCCTTGAGCCGGCTGATGCGGGCGTCGAGCACCCGGGTGAGCCGCCCCGGCCGGGTCACGCGCTGAGCGCGTCCAGGCGCTTGCGGATGCGGGTGGTGGAGATCCGCCAGGTGTAGGGCAGGTACTCGAGTCGGGCGCCGACCTCGGCCATCTCGGCCTCGAGCTTGCGGCCCTTCGGGGTGTCCTGCCAGTCGGTGCCCTTGAACAGCACGTCGAAGTGGACCTCGGCCCACGCGAGCCGCTTGTCCGAGCTGCGGTCGGCGACGACCTCGTCGGCCATCGACAGCGACGCGACGATCGCCATGCGCTCCTCGTGGGGGACCAGCGGCAGCCGGCCCTTCACCGCGAGCAGCGTCTCGTCGTCGGCGACCCCGACGACGAGCCGGTCGCACATCTGCCGGGCCCGGTCGAGGATCGCGATGTGCCCGGCGTGCAGGGCGTCCCAGGCGCCGGGGATGTACCCGACGACCAGACCGGAGCGCTCGCCGGCGTCGGCGTCGGTGACGACCCGCAACCGCCGGGGCGCGTTCTCCCGCGGGGCGTCGCCGACCAGCAGACGGTCGGTGAACTCGCTGTCGTGGGACTCGACCCCGACCGTGTCGTCGAGGTAGACGACGTCGAAGTCGGCGGCGAGCTTGACCGGGTCGAGGTCGTCGACGTCGATGACCTCGTCGACCCCGCGCAGGTGCTGGGCGAGCAGGAGCCGGTCGGTGAGGGTGTTGACGACCTCGCCGCGCGGGGCGACCGGGTCCGACGCGGTGCGGTCGAGGACGCCGACCGTGACGCGGTCGCTCTCGCGGTTCGCCCGCGCGAGCAGGTCCAGCTGCGAGCTGCGCAGCACGTCGAACGTGCCGAGGACGAGGGCCCGGCGGCCGTGGAAGACCGAGGCGGTCACGGGCGCGACCGGTGCCGGGGTGAGCGGGCGGGCGGGCATGCGCTTGCCGGTCGGGCGGGTGCCCTCGGCCAGCGCGGCCCGACGCGCGGGCAGTTCCGCGCACAGCTGCTCGTAGCGGCCGGCGACGTCGTCCCAGTCGTAGTCACGGGCCCGCTGCTGGCCGGCGCGACCACGCGCGGCGGTCGCGGCCGGGTCGGCCTCGGCGGCGTCGACGAGGCGGGCGACGTCGTCGGCGTCGCTGAAATAGCGGCCGGCGGCGCGGGTCACCTCGCGGTTGAACTCGACGTCGAAGCAGATCGACGGCGCGCCCGCGCCGATGGCGCGCAGCAGCGACGGGTTGGTCCCGCCGACCGAGTGACCGTGCAGGTAGGTCGCCGAGTTGGCGTAGAGCTGGTCGAGCAGGTCCTGGTCCCAGACACCGCCGAGGAACCGCACCCGGTCGTCGCCCAACGCGCGGACGCGGGCCGTGTACTGGTCGGAGTAGGGGGCCGAGCCGACGACGACCAAGGGCTTGGTGGCCGACGAGCGCACGTAGCCGTCGACGATGAGGTCGACGTGGTTCTCCGGCTCGAAGCGGGCGACCGCGAGGTGGTAGCCCTGCGGGGTCAGCCCGAGCTCGGCGATGCCGGCGTGGCCGATGCGCTCGGCCGAGATGATCGGGGCGCCGTAGGCGATGCGCACGGTGTCGGCGTCGAACTCGTCGCGGTAGTAGTCGGCGATGCCGTCGGCGTCGGCGATGAGGGCGTCGGACCAGCGCACGGCGAGGCTCTCGGCGCGGCGGTAGAAGGTCCGGCCGGCACCGCCCCACTTGGCGCGGCGCCACTCCAGACCGTCGACGTGCGTGGCCACCGGGATGCCCGCGGCGCGCAGCGCCGGCAGGAACACCGAGTTGGCGGCGTTGAAGACGAGCGCGACGTCGACGGTGCGGCCGCCGTGGTGCAGCATCTGCTGGACGAACAGGTGCGCCGCCGACAGGCCCGTGTGACTGAGGGTCTCGAGCACCTTGTGCCGCACGGCGGGCAGCTGGACGAGCTTCATGCCCAGGTGCTCGGACGGCAGCGCAGGCGCCGACCCGGTGCCGTCGGTCAACGGCGTGCGGCAGTACACGACCACCTCGTGGCCGCGCTCGACCAGCCGGCGCCCGACCTCCTCGACACAGGTCTCGAACCCGCCGTAGCGCGCGGGGACGCCCCGCGTCCCCACCATCGCGATCTTCATCGATGCCCCTCGACGGGGAGCGTGTGACCGGCGTACCGACGTGCCGCAGCCATGGTCTCGTTCCTCGCCTCCGCCGCGCTCTCGGCGCGGTCATCGGTCCCCCGGTTGCCGCGGGACGCGTTCTCTTCCGATGAGAACGTTCCCTCGACAGCTAACACCTTATTGATATCAGAGTTCGCATCTACTTCACAACGGGCTTCAGCTCACACCAGTCTGACATCGAGGAGTGTCCCACGCGGAGCTCTTGTCAAAACACAGTTAACGAGAAAGAAGTTGGCCGGGTGTGTCGTGATCCGCGCCCGTCGGCCCGCCCGGAGACGGGCACCGCTCACCGGGCTGCCCGGGCGGGAGCCGGTGGTCTTTACTCATGGGGTCCGACCGCAGTCCGTGGAAGCCCGGTGCACCGTCGCCCCGGACCCGCCGCGCACCGATCTGTCCTGGAGCGTGCCGCCCGTGTCCGACGACCTCCTGCTCGCCGTGTCCGCGTCCCGTGGCGCGGGTTCCGTCGACGACGACCTCCTGCCCTACGCCGCCCCGGGCGACGACGTCGAACTGCGCGCCGACGTGCGCCGGGTCGGACGCCTGCTCGGCGAGTCGCTCGTCCGTCAGGACGGTGAGGACCTGCTCGAGCTGGTCGAGACCGTCCGGGGCCTCATCAAGCAGGGCCGGCAGCAGCAGGTCGGCGCGACCGACGGCGAACTCGCCGACGCGCGCGCGCTGCTCGCGGGTCTGCCCGTCGACCGCGCGATCGCGCTGGTCCGGGCGTTCTCCACGTACTTCCAGCTCGCGAACATCGCCGAGCAGGTCCACCGCGTGCGGGGGCTGCGCCGACGGCCCGCCAGCGAGGGGTGGCTGGTCGGCGCGGTCGGCGACGTCGCGGACGAACTCGGCGACGACGCCCTGCTCGAGGCGCTGGGCTCCCTCGCCGTCCGCCCGGTCATCACCGCCCACCCCACCGAGGCCAGCCGGCGTGCGGTGCTGTCCAAGCTGCAGGATGTCGCGGCAATCCTGGGTGAGCCGACCGACGACGGCAGCGCCGCCCGACGCCGGCAGGACCGCTCCCTGGCCGAGATCGTCGACCTCATCTGGCAGACCGACGAGTTGAACCAGGTGCGGCCCACGCCCGTCGACGAGGCGCGGTGGGCGCTGTACTACCTGTCGCGCATCGCGGGCGAGACCCTGCCCGAGCTGCTGGCGGACCTCGCGGCCGAGCTCGCCGACCGCGGCCTCGCGCTCGACCCCGCCCTGCGCCCGCTCACGTTCGGCACCTGGATCGGCGGCGACCGCGACGGCAACCCCAACGTCACCGCCGAGGTCACCACCACGATCCTGCGGGTGCAGCACGTCACCGCGGCGCGGGTCATCCACCAGGCGCTCGACCGGCTCATCGGCGAGCTCTCGGCGTCGACGACCGTGGTGGCGATCTCCGACGAGCTCGCGACCTCGCTCGCGGCCGACCTCGAGCTGCTGCCCGGGGTCGACGCCCGGCTGCGCGAGCTCAACGCCACCGAGCCCTACCGCCTCAAGCTCACGTGCATGCAGTCCAAGCTGCGCCACACGACCACGCGCATCGAGACGGGCGGGCGGCACCAGCCCGGCTACGACTACCTCGGGACGGCCGAACTGCTCGCCGACCTCGACGTCGTCACCCGGTCGTTGCGCGAGCACGCGGGCGAGCTGGTGGCCGCCGGCGCGGTGGCGCGGGTGCAGCGGTTGGTCAACGGGTTCGGCCTCACCCTCGCGACGATGGACGTGCGCGAGCACGCGGACGCCCACCACCACGCCGTCGGTCAGCTCATCGACCGGCTGGTCGAGGAGACCTGGCTGTACGAGGACGTCCCCCGCGACTACCGGCACAAGCTGCTCTCCCGCGAGCTCACCTCACGCCGTCCGCTCGCGCCGTTCCCGCCGCCGCTCGACGCCGACGGCGCGAAGACCTTCGCGGTGTTCACGGCGATCCGCGACGCCATCGCGACCTACGGCCCGGAGGTCATCGAGAGCTACATCATCTCGATGACGATGGGCGCCGACGACGTGTTCGCAGCCGTCGTCCTGGCGCGGGAGGCGGGGCTGGTCTCGCTGCGCGGGCCCGAGCCGTACGCGCAGATCGGGTTCGTGCCGCTGTTGGAGACCGTCGGGGAGCTGCGGAAGTCCGGCCAGGTGCTCGACGACCTGCTGTCGGACCCGTCGTACCGCGAACTGGTCCGGCTGCGCGGCGACGTGCAGGAGGTGATGCTCGGCTACAGCGACTCCAACAAGGACGCCGGCATCACGACCTCGCAGTGGGAGATCCACAAGACCCAGCGGACATTGCGTGACGTCGCAGCGCGGTACGGGGTCCGGCTGCGCCTGTTCCACGGCCGCGGTGGCTCGGTCGGCCGTGGCGGTGGCCCGACCTACGACGCCATCCTCGCCCAGCCGTACGGCGTCCTCGACGGTCAGATCAAGGTGACCGAGCAGGGCGAGGTCATCAGCGACAAGTACCTGCTGCCGGAACTCGCCCGGGAGAACCTGGAGCTCACGGTGTCGGCCGTCCTGCGGGCGTCGTCGTTGCACCGCGAACCCCGACAGGGCTCGGACCAGCTCGCGCACTGGGACGAGGCGATGGAGCAGGTCAGCGACGCCGCGTTCGCCCGCTACCGCTCGCTGGTCGACGACGAGGGCCTGCCCGCCTACTTCCTGGCCTCGACCCCGGTCGAGCAGTTGGGGTCACTGAACATCGGCTCACGGCCGTCGCGTCGTCCGGACTCCGGCGGTGGCATCGGCGGCCTGCGCGCCATCCCCTGGGTGTTCGGGTGGACCCAGTCCCGGCAGATCGTGCCGGGGTGGTTCGGCGTCGGCTCGGGGTTGCGGGCGGCGCGCGAGGCGGGGCTCGGCGACGTCCTGGCCCAGATGCACCAGGAGTGGCACTTCTTCCGGGTCTTCATCAGCAACGTCGAGATGACGCTCGCCAAGACCGACCTCGACATCGCGTCGCAGTACGTCGACGCCCTGGTCCCCGAGGAGCTGCGCCACCTGTTCGACGACATCCGCGCCGAGCACGCGCTCACCGTCCGCGAACTGCTCGCCGTCACCGGGGAGACCGCGTTGCTCGACCGGCAGCCGGTGCTGCGCCGCACGTTCGCCGTCCGTGACGCCTACCTGGACCCGATCAGCTACCTGCAGGTCGACCTGCTCAAGCGGGTCCGTGACGCCGAGGCTGCGGGCGAGGAAGCCGACCGCGACCTCCAGCGCGCGCTGCTGCTCACGATCAACGGCGTCGCGGCCGGCCTGCGCAACACCGGCTGACGCACCTGCACCACGACGACAGGGGTCCGAGTTCGCGGCGGGGAGGGCACAGCCCGCGAACTCGGACCCCTGTCGTGTCGTGGATGGTGTCGGGGTTCAGACGTCGGCGACGACGACCTCGACGCCCGTGGCGTGCAGTTCGGCCAGGGCGTCCGGTGGGGCGCCGGAGTCGGTGACGACGGCGGTGAACCGGCCCAGCGGCGCGATCTCGTGCAGCGCGGTGCGGCCGAGCTTGCTGTGGTCGACCAGCAGGTAGGCCCGCTCCGCGGACTCGAGCATGGCCTGCTTGACCGCGACGAGCTGCGGGTCGCCGTGCCAGGCCGTGCCACCGTCCACGCCCGCGGCCGAGACGAACAGCGCGTCGACGCGCACCGCCTCGATGTCACGCAGGCACACCAGGCCGGTGAACGCGTCGCTGACCGGGTCGTGGTCGCCGCCGAGCGCGATGAGTGAGACACCGTCGACCGCGGCGAGCGGGCGCATGTTCGGCAGGAAGTTGGTGGCCACGGTCACCGGCACGCGTTCGACCAGGTGCGGCACGAGGTGCGCCGCGGTGGTGGAGTCGTCGAGCAGCACGCTGCCGCCCGCGCCGATGAGCTCGACGGCGGCGGTCGCGATCGCCGCCTTGGCCTCGACCATGTGACTCTCGCGGAAGGCGAGGGTCGACTCGAACGTGCCCGCGGGCTGCGGGGTGACCCCACCGTGCGACTTCAGGATGATCCCGCGCCGCTGCAGTTCGTTCAGGTCGCGGTGGATCGTCATCACGCTCACACCGAAGTGCTGGGCGAGTTCGCTCGGGCTCATCACCCCGCGCTCGCCGAGCATGGTCACCGTCTCCTCGCGGCGTTGGTCCGCCGCGCGACGCCGTCTCCCGGCTGCTGCTGCCATCTCGTTCTCCCCCTCGAGCCGCTCGTCGCGGCAGTTCGCCGAGCACCGGCCGCAACTGCCGTGGCTGTGCCCGTTCCTCGCATGTTGGCATGTTCAGCGACCGAACGACACAGGGGCGAGCCCGTGGCGTCCGGTCGGGACGCGCTCTTGTGCAAACGATTGTCTCACCACTTCGTTGCGCGGCGGACGCAGGTCCGAGGGTGAACGGCGGCGCGGCGCGACCGGCCTTCAGACTGGCGGGTGTGGATGTACTGCAGATGTGCGGTTCGCAGCCGCACGACGTGCTCGCGACCCTGCGCTTCCACGGCCTGCACGCCGTACCGGGCGTCGAGGCGTGGGACGGGGTGACCTACCGCCGGACGCTGCGCCTGCCGGACGGGTCCACGGGCCGGATCGCGCTACGGGCCGGCGGACCGGGCACGGTGACGGTGGAGACCGACCTCGCCGACGTCGACACCGTCGAGACGCTGGTGCGCGACCTGCTCGACCTCGACCGCGACCCGGCGGTCGTCGACGCCGCCCTGGCCGCGGATCCCGCCCTGGCGGCGCTGGTGGTGGCGCGCCCTGGCCTGCGTTCACCGGGTGCGGCCGACGGTGCCGAACTCGGGGTGCGGACGGTGGTCGGGCAGCAGGTGTCACTCGCGGGGGCCCGCACTGTTCTCGGCCGGATCGCCGCCGCGCACGGCGATCCGCTACCGGGCGACGGGCCGGACCGGCTGTTCCCGACGGCAGCGACGTTCGCCGCGCTGGACCCGGCCGTGCTGCCCCTCCCGCGCGCTCGCGGACGCGCGCTGGTCGGACTCGCGGCGGCCGTGGCCGACGGCCGGGTGACCCTGCGCCGCGGTGCGGATGCGGACGCCGAGACGGCGGCGTTGCTGGCCCTGCCGGGCATCGGACCGTGGACGGCCAACTACCTGCGGATGCGGGTGTTCCGCGATCCGGACATCCTGCTCGCTTCGGACCTCGCGGTGCGGCGGGTGGCGGCCGAACTGGGTCTGGATCTCTCGGGTTCCGAGCGGTGGGCACCGTGGCGCTCGTACGTCACGCACCACCTGTGGGCGGTGGTGCTGGACCGGCTGTGAGGGCGCCGGCGTCGGGCGCGCGGCGCGGCCCAGGAGGTCAGTGGAAGGCGTTCTGGGTGGCGAGCAGACCGACCCCGACCAGCGACTCGGCGGCGTCGGCCGCGCGGTCCACCAGCCAGTCGAGCTCCCCCCGTTCCGTGGCCGCGAACGGCTTGAGCACGAAGTCGGCCGGGTCCTGCCGACCCGGCGGGCGGCCGATGCCGACCCGCACCCGCAGGTAGTCCTTGCCGTGCAGTGACGAGGACACCGAGCGCAGGCCGTTGTGGCCGTTGTCGCCGCCACCCTGCTTGACCCGCACGGTGGCGAACGGCAGGTCCAGTTCGTCGTGGACGACCACGACCCGCTCCAGCGGCACCGAGAAGAACTTGGCCGCGTTCGCGACCGGCCCGCCCGACTCGTTCATGTACGTCGTGGGCTTGGCCAGCACAGCCGGCTGCCCGGCGAGGCGCCCCTCGACGACCTCGCAGCGCGACTTGTGCGCCTTCCACCGGCCGCCGACGCGCTCGGCCAGCAGGTCGAGTGTCATGGCGCCGACGTTGTGGCGCGTCGCCGCGTACTTCTCGCCGGGGTTGCCGAGGCCGACGACCAACCAGCGGTCGTCGGCCATCCGGCGTCCCTCGGCTCGGTTCCCGGGACTCGCGGGTCAGCTCTCGTCGGCGGCGGGGGCGTCGCCCTCGGCCGGGGCGTCGCCCTCGGCGTCCTCGGACTCCGGAGCGTCCTCGACGATGCCGAGCTCCTCGGCGGCCTCCGCGACCTCGGCCTCGATGTCCTCGGCGGTCGGGGCCGGGGAGATGACGAGCAGGACCTGGTCGGCCTCGCCGGTGAGCGTGGAGCCCGCGGGGAGCTCGAGGTCGGCGGCGGTGATCTGGGCGCCGATCTCCTTGCCCTCGATCGACACGACGATCTCGGACGGGATGGCGGTGGCCTCGGCCTCGAGGCCGACGGTGGTGAACTCCTGCGTGAGCAGGCCGCCCGCGACGATCTCGCCGGTGACGTTGAGCGGGACCTCGACCGACACCTTCTCGCCGCGGCGGACCGCGAGCAGGTCGACGTGCTCGATCTCGGGCTTGATCGGGTGACGCTGGATCGCCTTGGCGATCGCGAGCTCGTCCTTGCCCTCGAGCGACAGCGTGAGCAGCGCGTTGGCGCCGTTCTTGCGGATCGCGTTGGCGAAGTCGTGGGCCGGGAGGGCGACGTGGCGGGTCTCGCCGCCGTGGCCGTAGATGACGGCGGGGATCTTGCCGGCACGGCGGGTGCGGCGTGCGCCGCCCTTGCCGAAGTCGGTGCGGGAATCGATGCTGAGGCGGATCTCGGGCACGGGGTTCTACTCCATCACGGTGTCTCGGCGGTCTCGGTTCGCGCTGCCCGGACGGGGACCACGTGGAGGTCGACCGCGCGCGACGGGGAGCGGTGCACACAGATCACTCCTGTGCACAGCGCCGTCGATCACGGACGTCCGCCAGCACGCTTGTCGGTGCTGGCTGCGTGGTCCCTCGCCGGGGCAACCTCGCCAGCGTACAAGGTGACCCGGCTGGCTACCCTTCGGCCCCGTGAGCAGCGGGGAGAGGGTGCGGGTCCGGGTGCCCGCCAAGGTCAACCTCGCGCTGCGGGTCGGGCCGAGGCGCGCCGACGGCTTCCACGGCCTCGCCACCGTCTTCCACGCGATCGGGATCGACGACTACGTCGACGCCGCCCCCGGGACCGGCGTCTCGCTGACCGTGCTCGGCCCCGACGCCGGGTCGGTGCCCGCCGACCCCACCAACCTCGCGTGGCGGGCGGCGCTCGCCCTCGCCGAGCACGCCGGGGTCGCGGCCGACGTCGCCCTCACCATCGACAAGATCATCCCGGTCGCCGGCGGCATGGCGGGCGGCTCGGCCGACGCCGCGGCGACGCTCGTGGCCTGCGACGCGTTGTGGGGGTTGCGCACCCCGTCCCGGACGTTGGAGCAGATCGCCGCGGGCCTCGGCAGCGACGTGCCCTTCGCACTGCGGGGCGGGACGGCCGTGGGCACCGGACGCGGCGAGGCGCTGACGACCGTCTTCGGGCACGGCCGCTTCCACTGGGTGGTCGTGCCGTCGACCGGGCCCGGCCTCTCCACTCCCGCCGTCTACGCCGAGTACGACCGAGTGCGACCCGACGCCTCCGTGCCGGACTCGGACTCGGTCGCCGAGGTGGTCGCGGCGTGCCGGGCCGGGTCACCTGAGCTGCTGGCTAATGCATTGTGCAACGATCTGCAGGAGGCGGCGCTCTCGCTGATGCCGTCGTTGCGCGAGGTGCTCGACCACGGCCGCGACCACGGCGCACTCGCGGGCCTGGTGAGCGGGTCGGGTCCGACGTGCGTGTTCCTCGCGTCGTCGGAGGACCACGCCTGGGACCTCGCCGCGACCTTCCCGTACGCGGGCGTCGCCAGCGGGCCCGTGGCCGGCGCGGCGCGGGTGACCTGATGGCGGCGACCCCCCGCAACCTGGTCAACCTCGAACGGGTGTCGATCTCGTTCGGCACCCGCGCCGTCCTCGACGAGGTCTCGCTCGGCCTCGGCGCCGGTGAGCGCATCGGCGTGGTCGGCCGCAACGGCGGCGGCAAGTCGACGCTGCTGAAGATCGTCACGGGCGAACTCGCCCCCGACACCGGGCGGGTCTCGCGGACGTCCGGGCTGCGGGTGCAGACCGTGTCCCAGCGCGGCGGCGCGGCGGCCGGCGCGACCGTGCGCACCGAGGTCGTCGGTGACGGTGCCGTGCACGAGTGGGCCGGGGACGCCGCGATCCGTGACGTCCTGTACGGCCTGGGGGTGACGTCGGCGGCGAGCACGATCGACCTCGACACCCGGGTCGACACGATGTCCGGCGGCGAGCGCCGGCGGGTCGACCTCGCCCGGGCGCTCGTGCAGCCCACGGACGTCCTCGTGCTGGACGAGCCGACCAACCACCTCGACGTCGAGGGCATCGCCTGGCTGGCCTCACACCTGGCGTCGCGGCGCGAGGCGTTGCTGGTCGTGACCCACGACCGGTGGTTCCTCGACGCCGTCGTCACCCGCACGTGGGAGGTCGGAGACGGCGAGGTGCGCGCGCACGACGGCGGCTACGCGGCCTACGTCCTGGCCCGCGCCGAACGGGCTCGCGAGGCCGACGCCCAGGAGGCGCGACGCCAGAACCTCATGCGCAAGGAGCTCGCGTGGTTGCGCCGCGGGCCGCCCGCGCGCACCTCGAAGCCGCAGTTCCGCATCAACGCGGCCGAGGCGCTGATCGCCGACGTCCCCGAGGTCCGACGCGACGTCGAGTTGGTGACGATGGCCCGCCGCCGGCTCGGACGCGCGGTCTACGACGTCGAGGACGTCACGGTGCGCGCCGGGTCGAAGCTGCTGCTCGACCACGTCACGTGGCGGGTCGGGCCGGGCGAACGGGTCGGCATCGTCGGGGTCAACGGGTCGGGCAAGACCCACCTGCTGCGGCTGTTGATCGGGACCGTTGCACCGTCATCCGGTGAGGTGAAGGTCGGGCAGACGGTCGCGGTGGGCTACCTGTCGCAGGACGTCGGCGAACTGCCCGACACCCTCCGCGTGCTCGAGGCCGTCCGGGAGATCGCCGACCGGGCCGTCATCGGTGGCGTGGAGCAGACCGCCGCGCAACTGGCCGAGCGGTTCGGGTTCGACCCGGCGCAGCACTGGACGCCGGTCGCCGACCTCTCCGGCGGTGAACGACGCCGACTGCAACTGTTGCGGGTGCTGCTCGCCGAACCCAACGTGCTGCTGCTGGACGAGCCGACCAACGACCTCGACACCGACACCCTCGCCGCCCTCGAGGACCTGCTCGACGCCTTCGCCGGCACCGTCGTGGTCGTCTCCCACGACCGGTACCTGCTCGAACGGGTGTGCACGTCGACCGTCGCCCTGCTCGGCGACGGCTCGCTCGCCGCCCTCCCCGGTGGCGTCGAGGAGTACCTGCGCCGCCGCGCCGCCTCGCTCGCCGCCGCGGTGTCCGGCCCGACCGCCGTCACGGCGCGCCCCGACGCCCCCGCTGCCGCCGCCGCCCGCACCGAGTCGCGGGAGACCCGCAAGGAACTGCAACGCCTGGAACGGGCGGTGGCCCGCCTCGACGCCGAGGAGGCCGACCTGCACGCCCAGATGGCCGAGCACGCCACCGACTTCGCCAAGATCGCCGAGCTCGACGCCCGCCTGCGCGACGTCGTCGCCCGCAAGGAAGCCGCCGAGGAGGCCTGGCTCGAACTGGCCGGCTGACCCACCCCTTTCACCGAGTGGCGCGCAAAGCGTTGACGTGGCGCGCAGACTGACCGGAATGTCGCGCCACTCGATGGCGTCCGCGCCACTCGATCGCTGGAGCAGCTGGCCACCGCGTCGGACGTACTCGAACACGACGTGCCGGAGGAACCGGTCCGGATGGGTGAAGACCTGGGCAGGACCGGCCGGCAGCACCAGCCAGTCGACCTCGTGGAAGCTCAGACCGCGAGTGATGTCGCTGCGCATGCGCTGCAACTCGGCGTGGTGCTCGCCCACCCCCGTTCCCGGGTTGTCCACAGGACGGGACTGGTGTGCGAATCACCTCGGACCCGACGCCGTGTCGACCCCGGCGCCGCCCGACCTGATCGAGTGGCGCGCACGTCGTCGAGTGGCGCGACGGAACGGACGAAACGTGCGCCACGTCAGCGCTTCCCGCGCCACTCGATGCAGGGGAGGTCAGTCGGCGTTGGTGGCCAGAGCCTGGAGTTGCGCGTAGGAGCCGTTGAAGACGTCCTGGTCACCGGGGAAGACGCCGGAGTCGGCGTTCTGCCACATCGTCCAGTACGACTTGCCGGCGGGGAGCGAGGTCGGGGCGGTGGCGGAGTACTTGGCGATCCAGAACGGGTTGGTGGCGGCGAAGGCCGAGGAGTTGCCGGTGCAGGTGCTCCACCAGTCGAACGTCGTGTAGATCATCGGGTACTTCGAGGTCTGCGCGTGCACCTCGTCGCTGAACGCCCGGATCCACGCCACCATCGACGACGCCGACAGGCCGTAACACGTGGCGCCGCTGGGGTTGTACTCGATGTCGAGGGCGGGCGGGAGGGTCTTGCCGTCGGCGCTCCAGCCGCCGCCGTGGGCGACGAAGAAGTCCGCCTGCGCCGCGCCGGAGGACGAGTCCGGGTGGGCGAAGTGGTAGGCGCCGCAGATCAGACCTGCGCCGAGGGAACCCGTGTACTGCGCGGAGAACTCGGGGTTCCGGTACGACGTCCCCTCCGTCGCCTTGACGTAGGCGAAGCGGGCACCGTCGGCGTAGGCCGCGTTCCAGTCCACGCCCGGCTGGTAGCCGGACACGTCCATCCCGACGACGGTCTCGGCCGCGGCGGCGGGCGGGGCGGAGACGAGTCCGACGGCCGCGCCCGCGGCGAGCAGCGTGGTGACGACGGTGGCGCCGATCCGGCGGCGGGTTCGCAGCAGGTCCATGGGTTCCACCTTCCCGGAACCGGGCATAACGGTCAATCCGGTCAGGCCAGGTCGGGCCGGAACCGCCCCCTTACGCTCACCCCGTGCCCTTCGAAGCCGGCTCCCGGCGCCACCTGTTCGACCTGCCCGACGACGTCGTCTACCTCGACGGCAACTCGCTCGGGGCGCTGCCGACCGCCGTGCCCGCCGCGGTCGAGGACGTCGTGCGCCGGCAGTGGGGCGAGCGGCTGATCCGGTCGTGGAACGAGGGTTGGTGGGAGCTGCCGACCGCCGTCGGCGACCGCATCGGGCGACTCGTCGGCGCCGCACCCGGCCAGGTGCTCTGCGGTGACTCGACCACGATCCAACTGGTGCAGACGATCGGGGCCATGGCGCGGTTGCGGCCCGACCGTTCCACCATCGTCACCGACGGCGCCAACTTCCCCACCGACCAGTACGTGGCCGACACCCTCGGACGACTGTTGCACAGGGAAACGGTCCGCCTGACCCCGGCGGATGTGCCGCGGCACCTGGCCGAACACGGCGCCGACGTCGCAGTCGTCTCGCTGTCGGTCGTCGACTACCGCACCGGCGAACTCCACGATCTCCAGGCCGTCACCCGCGCCGTGCACGACGCCGGCGCCCTGATGGTCTGGGACCTCGCCCACGCCGCGGGAGCCCTGCCCGTCCACCTCGACGACCTCGGCGCGGACGCCGCGGTGGGGTGCAGCTACAAGTACCTCAACGGCGGTCCCGGCGCGCCGGCGTGGATCTACGTCGCCGCGCGGCACCAGGCCGAGGCCGACCTGCCGCTGGTCGGGTGGCAGGGCGCGGCCGACCCGTTCACGCTCGCGCCGACGTTCACGCCGGCGGCCGGGGTCGGGCGGGCCCGGCTCGGCACGCCTCCACTGGTGAGCATGACCGCGCTCGCCGCGGCCCTCACGGTGTTCGACGGCGTCGACCTCGACGACCTGCGGGCGGCGTCGCTCGCCCTCACCGACCAGGTGATCGCGTTCGCCGACGCGCACCTGCGCGGGTACGGCGTCGAGGTCGTCACCCCGCGCGAGCACCCCCGACGGGGTTCGCAGGTGGCGTTGCGGATGCCCGAGGCCCACGCGGTCTGCGCCACGCTGATCGCCCGTGGCGTCATCGGCGACTTCCGCCACCCCGACCTGCTGCGACTGGGGTTCACACCGCTCTACGTGTCGAGCGACGACGTCGACCGCGCGATGACCGTGCTGCAGGAGGTGCTGGCGAGCGGCGAGTACGTCGACCCGGGCACGGGCGTCGTCACCTGACGCCGGGGCCGGTGACCACGTCGGGGGGCATGGTCACCGGCCGGCGTCGGACGCCGCCACGGGGGCGCGGACGGGCGTCCGGCTACGGGGCCGCCCGTGTTGTCCCGGTGTGGGCGACTCCTGTCGTACAACGTGACCGCAGCCACCCGGGTACGCGGATGGACCGGTCCTTCTCCACGGACCTTCTCCCGCGCGGACCGCTTCCACGGCCGGTCTCCCGGTGCGACGGTCCGACCCGGGTCGCCACGATCGCTAGGGTCGACGCTTCAGTGGGGGATGGGGTAACGGCAGCCCGCGGGCCTTTGGAGCCTTGCAGTCCCGGTTCGAATCCGGGTCCCCCAGCGAGTGACCCAGCGTGTGAGTACCCGGTGACCGAGCTGTGACCGCTCGTCGACCGGGCTCCGCCCCCTTGTCATAGAGTGCCGCGCGTGGAGGAGCCAGGAGCGCCGGTCGCCCACGTCCCACCGGCCGCGCTGGTGGTGCTGGCCGCCGGGATGGGGTCGCGGATGCGGTCGTCGCGGCCGAAGGTGCTCCACACGTTCGCCGGCCGCAGCCTGCTCGGCCACGTCCTCGCCGCGGCGATGCCGCTCGAGCCCGCCCGCATCGCCGTGGTGGTCGGCCAGGGCCGCGACCAGGTCGCCTCGCACCTCGCCGAGATCTGCCCGCCGGCACGCACCGTGGTGCAGGACCAGCAACTGGGCACCGGCCACGCCGTCTCGACCGCACTCGTCGCCCTGCCCGACCTCGCCGACGACGCCACGGTCATGGTGCTGCTCGGCGACACCCCGCTGCTGACGGCCGAGACGCTGCTGCGCCTGCACGCCGCGCACGTCGACGACGGCAACGCGGTGACGCTGCTGTCCGCGGTGTTCGAGGACGCCACCGGGTACGGCCGGGTGCTGCGCGACGCGGACGGCACCGTCGACCGGGTGGTCGAACAACTCGACGCGACGGCCGCCGAACGTGAGATCCGCGAGGGCGCGTCGGGGGTCTACGTCTTCGCGGCCGGCCCGCTGCGCGCCGCGCTGGCCGAGGTCGGCAACGACAACGCCCAGGGTGAGCAGTACCTGCCCGACACCGTGCCCCTCGTGCGGGCCGCCGGCGGCCGGGTCGGTGCCGTCGTGGCCGACGCCGCCGAGGTCCGCGGGGTCAACGACCGGGCCCAGCTCGCCGCGGTCCACCGGGTGTTCAACGACCGGCTCACCGCCGCGTTCATGCGCGCCGGCGTGCGCATCGTCGACCCGGCCACGACCTGGCTCGACGCCGACGTCGACCTCGCCCCGGACTGCGTCGTCCTGCCCGGCACGACACTCACTGCCGGCAGCAGCGTCAGCGCGGGCGCGGAGGTCGGCCCGGACGTCACGCTCACCGCCACCCACGTCGGCGAGGGCGCCGTGGTCACCCGCGCCGTCTGCGTCGAGGCCGTGGTCGGCCCGGGCACGACGGTCGGGCCGTACGCGTACCTGCGTCCCGGCGCCCGGCTCGGGTCGCACGCCAAGATCGGCACGTTCGTCGAGGTCAAGAACAGCGAGGTGGGCGACGGCAGCAAGGTCCCGCACCTGACCTACGTCGGCGACGCCACGATCGGCAAGCGCAGCAACATCGGCGCGGCCACCGTCTTCGTCAACTACGACGGCGTGACCAAGTCGCACACGTCGGTCGGCGACGACGTCCGCACCGGCGCCGACAACCTCTTCGTCGCCCCGGTGAACATCGGGGACGGCGCGTACACCGCGGCGGGTTCGGTGATCACCGCCGACGTCCCGCCCGGCGCCCTGGGCGTCGCCCGCGCCCGGCAGCACAACGTCGACGGCTGGGTCGAGCGCCGCCGCGCCGGCACCGCCGCGGCCGAGAGCGCCGCCCGCGCCCGGGGCGTCACCGACCCGCACGACGCACGTCACGCCGCCGCTCCGGACACCGAGCCCGGTCCGTAGGCTGTCCACGCCGCCAGCTGCACTCGACAGACACGGGGACGACCCACCATGAGCACACTGCAGACCGCGGGCCGCAAGAGCCTGATGCTCTTCTCCGGACGGTCCTTCCCCGACTTCGCCGACGAGATCGCAGGGCACCTCGGCGTCACCGTCACGCCGACCCGCGCGTACGACTTCGCCAACGGCGAGATCTTCATCGCGCCGAACGAGTCGGTCCGTGGCTGCGACGCGTTCGTCGTGCAGTCGATCCACATGCGTCCGAACCACTGGATGATGGAGACGCTGATCATGGTCGACGCCCTGAAGCGGGCGTCCGCCAAGCGGATCACGGTCGTGCTGCCCTTCTACCCCTACGCACGGCAGGACAAGAAGCACCGCGGCCGCGAGCCGATCTCCGCCCGGCTCATGGCCGACCTGCTCAAGACGGCGGGCGCCGACCGGATCATGGCGGTCGACCTGCACACCGCGCAGATCCAGGGCTTCTTCGACGGCCCGGTCGACCACCTGTTCGCCCTGCCGGTGCTGGCCGACCACATCACGACCAAGTACGCGGGCACCGAGTTCGTCGTCGTCTCCCCCGACACCGGGCGCGTCCGGATGGCCGAGCAGTGGGCCGACCGGATCGGCGGCGCCCCGATCGCGTTCATCCACAAGACCCGCGACCCGATGGTGCCGAACAGGGTCGTCTCGCACCGCGTGGTCGGTGACGTCGAGGGTCAGTCGTGTCTGCTCATCGACGACATGATCGCCACCGGCGGCACGATCGTCGCGGCCGCCGAGCAGTTGTTCGAGGCCGGCGCCAAGGAGGTCGTGATCGCCGCGACCCACGGTGAGCTGTCGCCCCCGGCCACCGACCGGCTCAAGAACAGCCGGGTCAGCGAGGTCGTCGTGACCAACACGCTGCCGGTCTCCTCGGAGCAGACCTTCGACAAGTTGACGGTGCTCTCCGTCGCGCCGTTGATCGCACGGGCGATCAGGGAAGTATTCGAGGACGGATCGGTCACGAGTCTGTTCGACGGCAGGAGCTGAGTTGAGTCAACCCCCGTGGATCCCGAGGTCCGAGAGCGGGAACGGGGCGGAGGAGGAACCGTCCTACCGGGGCACGCACAGCAGCTCCGACGACGCCTCCACGCCCCCGGCCGACGACCTCTGGGGCGGCCCGGGCACACCGGGTCCGTGGAGCGGTGGCGCCGACCAGCCGTGGGCGAGCAACAGCAGCACCGACCCGTGGGCCGGTGCCCGCGGCGCGTGGTCGACCGACGCGTCCGAGCCCGACGACAGCGGCCCGGCCTTCCCGGTGCCCGGCGCGACCCCGCCGGCGAACGCCGAGCCCGGCCCTGCTCCGGCCCCTGACCCGCTGGGGGCCGACTCCCCCGCGCCCGCCCC